>CAZZYB010000218.1:0-6805 GCA_964658125.1 uncultured Acetobacteraceae bacterium
GTGCAGGGTTGGAGAAGCGGACCCTTTGCGTGCGCGAATGATGACGGTTGGCGCGGATTATGCCGCGGCTGCCGCTTCGCGCTGGATGCGGAGGACGAGGATGTCGTCTTCCTGGCCGAACTTTTGCGCGGCCTTTGCAACTTCGGCGGCTGTGATGGGGTTCTTCACCAGTTGAGCGACGCGTTCGAAGCCGAAGAGCTGGCCGTGCGCATCCTGGGCTTCGGCGATGCCGTCGGACATGAGCAGAAGGGAGGCGCCCTCCGGGATTTGGAATGTGTCGATGGTGTAGTCCATTCCTGCGAGGGTGCCGAGTGGGAGGGCTCCGGTGATCTCTACTTCTACGCCATTCAGGTATGGGGGAATCTGTCCGGCGTTGGCGAGCTGGACTGTACCATCGGCGCTGATCTGAAGGATCATGCAGGTGGCGCTGGCGTGCTCTCGGGAGCAAAGCTCGTCGTTGGTGAGGCTGAGGATTTTTGCAGGGTCAGCGGTGTGCCGTGCGGCGGAACGTATGCAGCCTACGATCAATGCGACCAGCATGCCTGCCTGCATCCCTTTGCCGGTGACGTCTCCGAGGACGATGAGAGCCTTACCGGCGGCGTTGCCCGGGAGGATCTGGAAAAAATCTCCGCCAACTTCCCGGGCGGGGCGGTAGACACTTTCAATGGTGAGGCCCTTGATTTGAGGGACGGTTGCGGGAATAAGGATTTGCTGGATGTCGCGGGCCTGCTGGATTTCCAAACGCCACTGCTCCTTGAGGCGCTGCGCGTAAACGAATCTTATGAGGAGCATGACGGTGATGATGAGTATCGAGAGAATCGTAGACACTGTGCCGATCGAAACATCGAAATCGAAGACGCTGGTGTGAGTTTTCACGTGGACCAGACGAAGCTCGTGCTGGTAGTTGGCGATTGCTGCCAGGAGCATAGCAACGAAGGCCAGCCAGCCCTCGGTTTTCCGACGTTTGAATCCGTAGTATGCGACTACGAAGAGCAGAACGGCTAACGCGAGTTTGATGACGAGGAGAGCGGGTGTGAGGAAGTTTGCAGTGTTTACCGGAACGTACTGCCCGAAGAGCGGCGGGCGGAGCATGGCGTTGCCGACGATGGTAAGGAACACGAGCGGCCAGACAAACTGATGCAGCTTGCCCATTCTTTTCAGGCGGAACCAGTAGCCCCAGAAGAGCACCCAGATGCCGATGCGGAGCGGGTTAATGAGGACGTCCGTAAGGATCACGCCGGCCGTTTGCCCGATGGAGGTGGTGTAGTTGACCAGAAGGACGACCGTGTTGCCGAGCAGCGTGACGAAGCTAACGACAGCCAGCCAGATATAGGCTTTTTCAGTGCGGTCAAGCCAAAAGAGGGTGAGGGCCATGAAGAAGGCCATGAGGAGGATCAGGACTTCGAGGAAACCGCTGCCTACTTCGTGGTCGATCTCGTCCCAGTCGAGGCGGGTCTGCGTGGCGATGACGGTGGCATAGCCGAGGACTGGAGGGCCGTGCATGCCGCCAGCGTCGGGACTGCTGAAGGGAGTGGCGCTGTCCATCCACATGCGAATGGCGATGGTCATGGGGCCGTTGCGAACCGACTTGGGGAGGCGGTACTCCTGCGGCTGGGTGCTGTAGGCGGTGATGTGGTGGCCGTTGAACTTGCCGAACTCACCCGCGAGCTGGCCGTTGATGTAGACCTGGTAGGCGTCGTCGGCGTAGATGGGCATTTTAAGAGCGAGGGTGCGGGCTGCGCCCTCGACGTCGACGTGCAGGCGATACCAGGCGAAGCCGGTGTATTTGGGATAGCCGGCGGAGGTCCAACCCGGGATGTAGCCGCTGGTACCGAGTGTAGCGTCGGCGGTGCCCTCGGGCGGGGTGAGATCGAGGGTGGGCCAGGCAGAGTCGTCGAAGTCTTTTTGGGCCCACGTGAGGTCGTCTCCGGTGTGGAACTTCCAGAGGCCGCCTAGTTCGGCGGCGGAGTCTCCGAGTTTGACGATGCCGATGGTGCTGGACTGCGGTGTGGCGGGTGCGGTGCTCTGCGAATGGGCGGCAAGCGGCAGGCAGCAAAGTGACAGGAGCAGAAGCAATAGGCTGATGCGGCGCATGAGTGTCTCTGGGTAAGGCTGGGCGGTGCCGATGGTTTAGAAGATGATCTTCGCACCGGATGGATGGTGCGGGTGGGATGGAGGAAGGCTGCGCTGTGAAAAGGGAAAAGCTCACGCGGTAGCGTGAGCTCTTCGTCCGTCAACGGAACAATTCTCGTTGAAGAAGATTACCGGTTGGCTGCCACGGATCCTAGCAGCAGGTTGCGCTTCCTTGTGAAGAGGAAGCCGCCAAGGAGGAGGCCTGTTGACAGCAGGACAACTGAGTTTGGTTCAGGCACAGTACTCGGAACCGTGAGATGTGTTGGTGTGGACGCTATGCCGGGAGGAAAGCCGGAGCCGTCAACGCCCGGATCGATGCCCTCTTCGCGGATGAGGAAATAGTCGGCGGGATAGTTGCCCGATGGAATATTTCCGCCAGAGAAGAACCAGATTTGATAGCCGTTCTGTACCAAGGTCTGGCAGTTTGTGAAGAGCGAGGTGGCCGGCTGGGTGGCGCTGCAGGTCGGCGCGTTGGCTGCAAAGACAGCCGTGCTGGGAAAGGTGAGTTGGAGCGTTGTGAGCGGAGCGTTGGTCTCATTCTGACCATCAAAGCAGCCCGCACGACTGGCAGAGTTGCAGCGGGTGAACGCAAACGTAAACGGTTGGGTGAGGATCGGCGTGCCGGGGGGCGCGTCAAGGACGTTGATGCGGTAGGCGTGAGCGGGAGCGGAGAAGCCGATGAAGAGAAGGAGCGCGCAGAAAGATAGCAGGGATTTCATTTTTGGAGTCCTCGATAAGTTCGACGAATTTGGAAATTGGGCCGTCTGCGCTAACTGGGCCTGGAGACGGACCTGAAGCAGTAGTATGTCAGGCTGCGGGGCAAAAAATTTTGAAGGGCTCTACAACCTAGATATCTGCCGCTAACCTTACCACAACGGGAGCTGTCAAGCACATAAAAGTTGCAGAGAAGAGTAATAGTGCGATGGTACCGACTTTGGTAATACGCGCCCGTCACCCCAAGCGTGTGACGTGTTTTTGCATCAGGTGAGGTGTCAAGCAATAGCTGCACTGACTAGAGCCTTGGCTTCGGCTTGGATGGCTTTGAGGTGGTCGGGGCCGTTGAATGATTCTGCGTAGATCTTGTAGACGTCTTCGGTGCCGGAGGGGCGGGCGGCGAACCAACCGTTTTCGGTGGTGACTTTGAGGCCGCCGATCGAGGCGTGGTTGCCGGGTGCTTCGGTGAGGATGGCGGTGATGGGTTCTCCGGCGAGGGATTTTGCGGTGAGTTGTGTGGGGGAGAGTTTGGCCAGCTTGGCCTTCTCGTCCTTGGTGGCCGCGGCGTCGATGCGCTGATAGACGGGGGAGCCGTACTTTGCGGTGAGGTCGGCGTAGAGCAGGCCCGGGTCTTTGCCGGTTACGGCGGTCATTTCTGCAGCGAGCAGGCCAGGGATGAGGCCATCCTTGTCGGTGGTCCAGACGGATCCGTTGCGGCGAAGGAAGGTAGCGCCGGCGGACTCTTCGCCTACGAATCCGAGGGTGCCGTCGATGAGTCCGTCAACGAACCACTTGAAGCCGACGGGCACTTCTAACATGGGGCGGTTGAGGCCTTTGGCTACTCGATCGATGATGGAGGAGGAAACGAGGGTTTTGCCGATGCCTACTTTTTCGGACCAGTCGGGGCGGTGGGTGAAGAGGTATTGAATGCAGACGGCGAGGTAGTGGTTCGGGTTGAGCAGGCCGGTGGTGGAGGTGACGATGCCGTGGCGGTCGTGGTCCGTGTCGCAGCCCCAGGCTACGTCAGACTTGGATTTGTTGGCAATCATGCTGGCCATTGCGAAGGGGGACGAACAGTCCATGCGGATGCGGGAGTCCCAATCGAGGGTCATGAAGCGGAAGGTGGGGTCGACGTAGGGGTTGAGGATTTCGAGCGGGAGCTTGTACTGCTCGGCGATGCGAGGCCAGTAGTGGACGCCGGCGCCCCCTAGCGGGTCGACGGCTAGTTTTAAGGTGGTGCCTTTGAGGGCGTCGAAGTCGATGACGTTGGCGAGGTCGGCTACGTAGGCGGAGATGAAGTCGTGGCGGTGGGTAGTGTCAGCTTTGATGGCTTGCGCGAAGGGGATGCGCTTTATTCCGGCAAGTTTTTCGGAGATCAGCGCGTTGGCGCGGTTTTCGATCCACTTGG
Organism: uncultured Acetobacteraceae bacterium; assembly: GCA_964658125.1. Classification (GTDB taxonomy): domain Bacteria; phylum Acidobacteriota; class Terriglobia; order Terriglobales; family Acidobacteriaceae; genus Granulicella. The sequence goes on from CAZZYB010000218.1 coordinate 4,256, forward strand.
TGGCGGTGGTGTCGGCGGGGCCGCCGTTGGGTGGGTTGTACTTGAAGCCGCCGTCTTCGGGGGGGTTGTGCGAGGGCGTAATGACAATGCCATCGGCCTGTGGCTTGCCGGGATTTGCGGCGTTGTAGGTAAGGATGGCGTGCGAGAGCGCGGGCGTGGGGGTGTAGCCGAGGTCCTGGTCTATGAGGGTGGTGACGTTGTTGGCAGCAAGGACTTCGAGGGCGGCGGTGAAGGCGGGTTCGGAGAGCGCGTGAGTGTCCTGGGCGAGGAAGAGGGGGCCGGTGGTGCCTTGCTGCGCACGGTACTCGACGATGGCCTGCGTGATAGCGAGGATGTGGTGCTCGTTGAAGGCGGTGTTGAAGGCCGAGCCGCGATGGCCGGAAGTTCCGAAGCTGACGCGCTGAGCGGGGATGGCGGCGTCAGGATGGAGAGCGTAGAAGGCAGTGACGAGGCGCGGGAGATTGACGAGGGTGTCGGGCGAGGGGAGATGGCCGGGAGTGTTCTGCGCGTCGGTGGGCATGATGAGAAGGATAGATGCGAAAGGCAGGGATTAGAAACTTCTTGACGGGTTGGCAGGTAGGTTCTGTTTTGGGAATGCATGGTAGATGCACGGCTGATAAGGCGTGCATTTCGGGATAGGCGAGTCTATAACGGGAAAACCGGGCCATTTGGGAAGCTTGTTGACGGCTTGGTTTTCCATGCAAGGTGAGTCGCAGATTTTGATCGTTGTTTAGGTGGGCAGGTTGAAAAACGGGCTGACTAAATGGCTCGGGCTGGTATTTGGGTTGATGCCGGCGATGGTCGCGGGTGCCCAGACAACACTGGTTGCGGATGCGCATGTATCGAGTGCGCGGCCCGGTGTTAACGCGGGAACTCTTACAAATTTGAATGTAGGTGGCGGGTATACGGCGCTGCTGCGGTTCGACCTGTCCATGTTGCCAACGGGGACGACAGCGGCACAGGTGACGCGGGCCGCGTTACGGGTTTATTGCAACCGCGCGGATACGCCGGGATTGGTTGCGGTCCAGCCGGTGGGCGGTGCATGGGCGGAGTACGGCGTGACCTACGCGACCCTTCCGATTCTGGGGGCCGCTGTGCAGACGGCGCAGGTGAGCGATGCGGACTCTTTTGTAATGTTTGATGTGACCGCGACGGTGCAGGGGTGGATCGCCGGGACTGCGAGCAACAACGGCTTGGCGCTGACGGCGGTGTCGGCGGTGTTGCAGTTCGACAGCAAGGAGAATGATGAGACGGCGCATGCTGCGGAGTTGCAGATTGTGCTGGCGGCGGGAGGGTTAGGAACGCAGGGGCCGGTGGGCGCACAAGGCCTGGTGGGACCACAGGGTCTGGCGGGATTGAATGGAGCGCAGGGGCCTACTGGCCCGCAGGGATTGCACGGATTCGTTGGAGCTACGGGGCCTGCCGGACCGGCTGGGATTCAAGGGCCAGCGGGTACGGGAGGGACGGGGAGTTCGCTGAGCTATCAGGGAACGTACAGCTCGGTGACCAACTATGCGTTGAGTGATGTAGTGACGTTTGCGGGGTCGAGCTACTTGTCGCTGACGGCGAGCAACCATGGGAATACGCCGGGATTTTTGGCGGGGACGTGGGGATTGCTGGCATCGGTGGGGGACGCCGGAGCGATGGGTGTTACCGGAGCAACGGGGTCACAGGGTCAGCAAGGGCCGGCGGGCTTCGGTGTGCAGGGGCCAGTGGGGCCGCAGGGTTTAGCTGGTGTGGCGGGGGTGGCGGGGAAGCCGGGATTGGTTTACCAAGGGGTTTATGCGTCGACGATCAACTATGCGCTGGGAGATGTAGTGATTTTTGGCGGGGCAAGTTACGCCTCACTGCTGGACTCGAACCATGGGCAGACGCCCGGATTGAGTCCGGGAAATTGGGGAGCGTTGACGGCGCAGGGACCGCAGGGGGTGCAGGGTGTTGCCGGCGCACAGGGAATGGGTGGTGGTCAAGGCAATCCGGGGTCCGTTGGGCCTGCAGGAGATCGCGGGGATCAGGGTTTGCAGGGAATTCCCGGCCAAGCGGGGGCGCAGGGTTTGACCGGAGGAGTGGGGACAGACGGTTTGTCCGGACCGATGGGGCCTGCGGGTTCGGCGGGTCCAGTGGGGATGACGTTTCGGGGCGGGTATTCGTCGACGGTGAATTATGCACTGGCGGATGGGGTTTTGTACCAAGGTGCGGGGTATGTTTCGCTGGCTGCCACTAATCATGGGAATACGCCGGATCAGTCGCCGCTGTTGTGGGGATTGTTTGCGACGGGGACTCCGGGGGCGGCTGGGGTCGGTGGCCGGCGAGCTGGGGCGGCGATTCGCGACGGTGGCGGCGGAGCCGAGATATCCGATCTCGCGGGCGAGCGCAGCGCTGATACGACAAAGCCTTTTGGAGATCGGCGCTCGGTTGCCGAAGGGCTTGATCATGATCGATCTTGCTCCCGGTGCCAAGAAATCCGTTCTGGCCAGTATCGAAATCGCCGAGCGGCTTGGCGTGCGGCGTTATCATCTTGTCGATCACTCGGAGGCATTAGCCACTGTC
>CAZZYB010000219.1:0-6786 GCA_964658125.1 uncultured Acetobacteraceae bacterium
ACTTCAGCAGGTGGGCCAGCGTTGCCGGTGTCGTCAGGTCGTTAACCGCCACAAACTCAATCTCGGGATTGCCCAATGCCGTGCGAAACACGTTGCGTCCGATGCGGCCGAAGCCGTTAATGCCTACCTTGACTGCCATGTGCGTTCGAGTCCTCGAAATTGAAATATGCGGGATGCGCTGGCTGCGTTCGCGGCAGCGGTCCGGGTTGCGCGCCCCAACCCTTTGAGGCTAGCAGAGCGGGGCAGTGGCGGCAAATGTCGTGGCTGCGGGTGGCGTTGCAGGTTCGCGGGCTTTGCGGGCGGAGGAAGCGGTGTGTTACAAACCAAACTATGCGCGACTGGATGCGCGAAAAACTCATGAGAAGACGTTCCAAGCGTGGACCGAACGAATCGGAGTCCACTGGCAAGAGTGGGCAGGAACTCCCCACCAATCAAATGGCCCCCCTGCGCCCTGATTATCCCGAGCAAGTTGCGAAGGTCGCACCCGTACCGCAGCCCGATGTGACGGCCGAAATGCATGGCCTTCAGCCCGGCGAGGGCGTTCCGGAACCGCAGCGGATCGTGGTCGAGCATCAGCCTGAGTCCGTCGGCCAGCCGCCGGCAGCGCCTGTCGCAGTGTCGCCCAAGTCGCCGCGCGGATATGTCGTCTTGACCATCGGCCTGCCGGGTTCCGGCAAGACGACCTGGTATAAGCGGCGAGGCGTCCAACCGCTTTCGAGCGACATGCTGCGAACGATCCTGTTCGACGACATTACCGACCAGCGCTACCAGGGGCTGGTGTTCAGTACACTGCGCAGCCTGTTGCGCGCTCGCCTGATTGCCAAGATGCCGTGGAACTATGTCGATGCGACCAACCTGTCGCCGCACGAACGCCGCCAGTGGATCAAGATGGCCAAGAGCTTTGGCTATGAAGTACATGCCGTCTTTTTCGATGTTCCGCTTGAGGTATGTTTGGAGCGCAATTCCAAGCGTGATCGCCAGGTGACGGACGAAGTGATGAAGTCCATGGCCGACCGTTTGAAGCCGCCGGTATTCAAGGAAGGTTTCGACAAGATCACGGTCGTGCGCGTAAAGGGTGCGACACCGCCTTCAGCGGAGAATGCTCCTGAGGCTGCGGTCGAAGGATAGAGTTCGCAAGACGGAGATTGGATGGCCACCCAGGGTGTGGAGTTCGCAAATGTGAGCTTCGTGCTGCCGGGTGGCCGTCAGCTTTTAAGCGATATTTCGCTGACCGTAGAGGCAGGGTCGACGACGGCATTGCTGGGACGTAGCGGGTCAGGAAAGACGACGCTGTTGCGTACCGTGAATGCACTGGTGAGGCCAACCGGTGGCCAGGTGCTGGTCGGTGGCCGGGATGTTGCGGGTGTCGATCCTATTGAATTGCGGCGTGGGATTGGCTATGTGATCCAGGAGACGGGCTTGTTCCCACACATGAGCATTGGGCGGAATGTCGGGATGTCGCTGGAGTTAGCAGGTCGCCCCGCCGGGGAGATTCAGAAGAGAGCGGCCGAGATGTTGGAGCTGGTGGGACTCGGGGAAGGATTTGCCGGACGGTATCCTTGGCAGTTGAGCGGGGGCCAGCGGCAGCGAGCGGGGCTGGCTCGGGCGCTCGCGGGGGAGCCGGGCGTGCTGCTGATGGACGAGCCGTTTGGGGCTCTCGACCCGCTGACCCGGGCGGAGATGCAGACCATGCTGCGGGAACTGTTGCGGCGTTTGGGCAAGACGACGTTGATCGTCACGCATGATCTGGACGAGGCGCTGTACTTGGCGGATCGGGTCGTGCTTCTGGAGGCGGGGAAGATAGTGGCGGACCTGGCTTCGGCGGATGTTCGGGCGTCGGAGATTGATGCTGTTCGGGCGTATGTAGCTGCTACGCATCGGGTTATCGCATGAGCGAGTTTCTGCGGCAGCATGGAGCCGAGATCGGGCGGCTGACGTTCGAGCACCTGTGGCTGACCGGCTTCGCCATGCTGTTTGCGGCCGGGATTGGAATTCCTGTGGGAATCCTGTTGACGCGTAAAGAACGGCTCGCAAAGCCGGTTCTCGCGGTGGCGAATGTGTTGCAGGTGATCCCGAGCCTTGCGCTGTTTGGGCTGCTGCTGCCGGTTCCGTGGTTAGGCGAACGGGCCGCTCGGCTCGCGATTGTGGCGCTGACCGGATATGCGCTGCTGCCGATTCTGCGCAACACGTATGCCGGAATCAGAAGTGTCGACGTCGCCCTGATCGATGTAGCGAATGCGCTTGGAATGAGCGCAATGCAACAGCTTCGCAAAGTGGAGCTTCCGATGGCGGCGAGTGTGATTCTGGCCGGGCTGCGAACCGCGACTGTGACCTGCGTGGGTGTGGCGACGATTGCCGCCGCGATTGGGGCGGGTGGCTTGGGGGAGTTGATTTTCCGGGGTGTGGCGTCTGTGGATAACGGCCTGGTGCTGGCCGGTGCGGTGCCGGCGGCTCTGCTGGCGCTGGCCGCGGATGGGGTGTTGGGACTGGCCGAGAAAAGGTTTGCGGTGCGACGGTGAGGCTGGCGCTACTGTTGTTACTTGGACTTACGGCGTGCGCTCCGCCGCGGTCTTCGCATGTGGTTGTGGGGGCTAAGAATTTCACTGAGCAGGTGGTATTGGGCGAGCTTCTGGCTCAGGAGATTGAAGCGGCTGGTGCGGGGAAAGTTGAGCGGCGGTTCTACCTGGCGGGCAGCTACTTGTGTCAGCAGGCGATGGTTTCGGGGCGAATTGATGCGTATGTGGAGTACACCGGGACCGCCTTGACGGCCATTTTGAAGCAGCCGGTCGACCGCGATCCGACTCGAGTTCGTGATACCGTTTCGCGCATTTATGAGCAGAAATATGGCATAAAAGTGGGGTCTGGATGGGGGTTTGAGGACACGTTTGCGATGGTGGTGCGGGGAGATGATGCTCGGAAGCTGGGTTTGAAGAAAATCTCGGATGTGGTGGGCAAGCCGGAGATCTCGCGGCTGGGGGTGGGGTATGAGTTCGCCGAGCGGCCGGATGGCCTGCGAGGCCTGAGCGCGGCTTACGGGCTGAAGTTTGTCGGGTCGCCGCGGACGATGGAGCTAGGTCTGCTCTACCGTGCGCTGGCCGCGCGGCAGGTCGATATTGTGGCCGGCAACTCGACCGATGGCGCGATCCGGGCGCTGGACTTTGTAGCGCTGGAGGATGATCGCCACTACTTTCCGCCGTATGAGGCGGTGCCGCTGGTGCGGGAGGAGTCGCTGAAACGCTGGCCGCAGATCGGTTTCGCCATGGAGCGGCTAGCCGGCAAGGTGAGCGCCGACGAAATGCGGGCGATGAACCTGGCGGTGGATTCGCAGCATCGAGATGTCGGGGATGTAGTGCGGGAGTTTCGGATACGGAAGGGGTTGTGATGGTCCAGGCAACGCAGATTCCCTCCGGGAATGACAAGCAAGAAAGCGAGCCGTGGATGCGCGGTACGCATGCGGAGCTTGATCCGGTGATTCGGGCGGTGGTCCATGCTCTCGAGTTGGCGGAGGAGGATGTTTCGCGTTGGTGCGGTGTGCTGAGCGACGTGGAGATGTTTGCGCGGCCGGGTGGAGTGGCGCCGCTGGCCTTTCATCTCCGCCATATTGCGCGATCGCTGGATCGACTGTTGACGTACGCCGAAGACCGGACTCTGAATGAGTCTCAACTGTTGTCGCTGCGGACGGAGATGTACGCAGGATCGGCGGCGCAGGTGATCGCCGAATTTCGCGAGGGTCTGATGGCGGCGAAGCGGCGCGTGCGGGCAGTAGCGCCGGACAGCTTTTCGGCGGCGCGCGGTATCGGTCGAAAAAAGCTACCGACTACGGTTGTAGGCCTGCTGATCCATTGTGCCGAGCATACGGCTCGGCACGTGGGGCAGGCGGTGACTACGGCGAAGGTTGTGCGGTCGCACAGTTAGAGCTTGGCGGGCGTATCCCAGGCGGAGAAGACGAAGCTTTCGAGTGGCTTGCGCGTGCGGGGCGCGAGCTCCGCGTCGTGCTGCCAGCCGGTTAGGGCGCCGGGCGAACCGAGGTAGCCGATCGCCCAGCAGGCTCCGACTTCGAAGCCTTCGGGCATGCTGAAGTTGGCGCGCGCTTTGTCGTGGTCGAAGCCGCCCATGCCGTGGGTGTGGAGGCCGAGTGCAGTGGCTTCCAGCGTCAGGGTTGCGGAGGCGGCGCCGGTGTCGTGGAGCGCGTGGTAGTTGGGCGCATCGTTCTTGGTGTAGGTCGTTTTCGCGACGGACAGCACGAGGACGGGCGCGGTCTGCGCCCACTCCTGGTTGGCGGGAACGAGCGCGTCGAGGATTTTCGCGTAGGTGTCATCGCCTTTGCGGCCGACGAGGAAGCGCCACGGCTGCTCGTTGGAGGAGGACGCGGCCCAGGCGGCGGCGCTGAAGATTTTGGTGAGGTCTTCGGATGAGATGGGCTTGTCCGAGTAGGAGCGCGGCGACCAGCGCGAGGCGATGAGTTCGTGGAGGCCGAGCGAGGCGGGGGCGTGTTTGAGGTGTTCAAGGTCGGGCATGGGTTCTCCTGGGCAACTGTTTCTCAGGCTACCGGTCGCCGACGCCAATGTCACTTCGGGCAAGTTCTGGGCGTGACCGGCTTAACGGATATAGTGGTCGAGCGAAGAGGTGGTGGCGATGAAGGGTGTACTTGCAGGAGTGGGCTTGCTGGCGGCGCTGACGCTGGGAGTGCGATGTGAAGCGCAGGCCCCTGAAGCCGCGGCCATGCTGCTTCCGGATATGCCCCTGCACGATCCGTTCATCCTGGCTTACGCGCCAACGAAGACGTACTACCTGTACACGTCGAACGTGCCACCGCTGACTGGAGTGAAGCGAACCGGAACGATGGCCTATACCAGCACAGATCTCAAGCACTGGACGCGGCCAAAGATTGTGTTCACCGTGCCAGACGTCTTCTGGGCAGAGGACGGCGGGTGGGCGCCTGAAGTGCATGCGTATCGCGGTAAGTTTTATCTGCTGACGACGCTGCACAATGAGAAGAAGGTGCTGGCGCAGACGGGCCGGCCGGTGGGTCATGCGACGTATATGCGGGGCACGATTATCGCTGTCAGCGACTCTCCGGACGGACCTTTTGTGCCGGTGAAATCGGATGGGCCGATCCCGCCGGCGGACTTTATGACGCTGGACGGAACGCTGTATATAGATCGCGCGGGGACACCGTGGATGGTCTATGCGCATGAGTGGATGCAGGTGACCGACGGTACGATGGAGGCTGTCCCGCTGAAGCCGGACCTGAGCGGAGCGGGAGGCAAGCCGATATCGTTGTTCAAAGCTTCGGACGCTCCGTGGATCGACGAACAGGCCGCGCCAAACGGGCGTGGCACGGTGTACGTGACCGACGGGCCGGAGTTGTACCGCTCGAAGGATGGCCACCTGTTGATGCTGTGGTCCAGCTACGAACACCTGAACGACGACGACGGCCAGAGCCACTATGTGCAGACACTGGCGCGCTCGGTATCGGGCGAGTTGAAAGGACCATGGGTGCAGCTACAGCCGCTGGTGCGCGAGGACAGCGGGCATGGCATGCTGTTTCGGACGTTCGACGGCAAGCTGATGATGGTGCTCCACCGGCCGTTCAAGCGGGCTCGTGGGAAGCTGTACGAGATGCGCGACGCGGGGGATCGTGTGGAAGTGGTTCGGGAGAGAGTGGATCTGGACGGAGACGTAAAGTAGCGACCGCCGAAACATTGCTAGTGGATTGTTTGCAGCAGTATCCGATTCGGGTACAGCACGCGGAGAGCTTCGGCGATCACCTTCGTGCCGTTTTCTCCGTTGGTAAAGATGACAACGCCGGTATCGTTTTTCGGAGAAAAGACGGCGAAGGTATGGACTCCAGCGTCCGAGCCACCATGCTCCAGCAGCGTTTCGCCGTTGAAGTGATCGACCTGCCAGCCCAGACCCATGCCGACTTCGATCGTGCAGGGAGCGGCCTCGCCAGCGCTGGCGCAGATCTTCGCGACCTGTTCCGGCGTGGCTTGATTGCGCGTGATGATCGCTCGCTGGGTGGCGAAAGAGGGACTCAGGCCATCATTGTGCATGACGGCCACGACAAATTTTGCGTAGTCGCCGACGGTGGTGCGAACGAGGTCCGCCGCCTTGAAACTCCAGTCATCCAGGTCGGCAGCCGGGCCGTCGGGTCCGTGTGGGAGTGCGCGGCGGCCGGTAAACCAAGGCTTGGGAGTATAGGAGGTGTCGTGCATTCTGAGAGGATCGAAGACGTACTGTTGGGCGAGGGCCTCGAATGATCTGCCGGTCTTCTTTTCGGTGTAACGAGCCACGTAAGCGTAGCCTTCGCCTGAGTAGCCTGTGGCGGTGCCGGGCTTAAATTTGAACTTGAGCACGCCATCAGTCATGCGACGCCAGTTCGCGAAACCGGTCTGGTGCGAGAGGCAGAGACGCGGTGTCAGCAGGTCCGCCCAGGGATTTCCCTTGAGGTCGGGATCGATCCAATACGGAGATATGCTCTCGTCAAGTGACACCTTTCCCTTTGACGCGAGGCGGAGGACGACTTGGGCGGTGATCGGCTTGGTCAGCGATGCGATGTTGTAGAGGGTTTTTGGCGTCGCAGGCACGCTTGGGCTTTGTTCACCGTAGACGCCGGTCCAGGCGACCTGACCGTGTTCGATGTAAGCGATGGCAACGCTGGGGACGTCATTTTCCTTGAGCCAGCGTGAGGCGGACGCGTCAATCTGTCGCTTTAGTACGGAAGCGCTCGACTGCGCATGTATCCGGTCGGGACTGGCCAGGAAGGTCAGTCCAAGCATAAAG
>CAZZYB010000220.1:0-4138 GCA_964658125.1 uncultured Acetobacteraceae bacterium
TCTCGACCGGAGGCGGCGTACTTTGCCGCCGCAGTGGAGAGACCTGCTTCTCGGACCGCCGCTATCAGCCTCGAACGCGCCACCGAAGACCAGCGCGCTGCCGCCATCGCTGCTGCCAAACGCAATGAGGCCGCACTCGACGCGCAGGCGCGCATCCTGCTCTGCCGTTATGGCGTGCTGTTCCGCGATCTGCTCGCGCGTGAGTCCAATGCGCCGAAGTGGCGTGATCTCGCGCCCATCCTCCGCCGTCTCGAAGCTCGCGGAGAAATTCGCGGCGGCCGCTTCGTCTCCGGCCCCTTCGGTGAGCAGTTCGCGCTGCCCGAAGCGGTCGATTCACTTCGCCAGGCGCGCAGGGAAGCACCCACGCGAATCTCGGAAGCCCCCATCCTCGTTGCCGCCGCCGATGCGCTCAACCTGGTCGGCATCCTCATTCCCGGCGAACGCGTTGCCGCTGTGCCGGGGCGAGAAGTCTCATTTCAGAATGGTGCCGTTTTGGAACCGGAGTCCTCTCCCGGCGCCACAGTTCCGCTCGCCCTCACACCCAAGCGCACGCGCTCCATTGCCGACCTGCTGCGGAACGACGCAATCCCTGCACGCGTTTCCACGCCAAAATCATCCATGGAATTGTTCTCGTGAGTTCAGTGCCGAATCCCAAACCGCCGCAGGCCCCGGGCGAACCCAAGATTGCCTCCGCCGAAACCAGCGCGCTGCGTCCGGACGAGTTCTACTTCGAAGGCCCGTACATGGTCTTCACGGAGGCGTACCACCTCCGCCGCGGTTACTGTTGCAACTCCGATTGCCGGCACTGCCCGTACCGCTAGACTCCGCTAGTTATAGTGCTGTTGCTCTGGGCCCAGGCTTTGCGTGGGTGCCGCCGAAGCCACTGACCGCATCCGCATCTGTTGCGCATTCTTGAGCATCATCAGAACGCGCGGATCCTTTTCATAGGGTCGGAAAGCCACGTCCTGCATCATCTCGCGGCGGGTATCGTAACCTGCTTCGGTGGCCTTGGCGAGCCATAAAAGGGTCGCCGCATCATCATGGTGCCGCGCGTAAATCTTGGCCATCTCGAACGCCAGCTGCGCATAATTCTGAGTGCCGACTACCTGTGCGGTCAGGCCGCCAGCTTCGCCGTGCTCGAACGCATGAGGATCGATCGCCAGCGCCGCAGCGAACTCCTTGCGCGCACTCTCAACGTCGCCGTTCTCAAAGTACGCCATGCCCAGGTTCGACCGGAAAGCCGCCGAGTGCTTGTCGTACTTCGCGGCACGGCGGTAGTCCGCGATGGCATTCTTGTACCGCTTCTCCATGTACTCAGTGACGCCCAGATTGTTCCACGCCGCAGCGTCGTTCTTTTTGCCGCGCACAGTCTGTTGGAACAATTCGTGCGCCAGCGCCACTTGACGAAGCTCCAGGCGGATGATGCCCATCTTGTTCAGCAAGTCGCTGACCGGGCCGCCGCGCGCGATCGCGTAGCCGTAATAATCCAGCGCATCCTCGGGAAATCTGCGAGCCCGCAAGACATCCGCCGCCATCTCAAGCTGTGCGGCAGTCGCGGTCTTCGGGTCGGGAAGATGCGGTGCGATCACTTCCCATTGCGGATCGCGATGGAAGGCGGCGCGCTCTTCTGCAGAGACGCCCTCAGCCTGGGCGTAAGCCCGGGGGCCAAAGTTGAGCAGCGGGGAAGCGATGAGGGAACAGGCAGCGAAGGCCAGCAGAACGGAACGAGGACGCATACGGTACCTCCAATACATCCGGGGTACCGTCCATGGTGCGCCTGCGCGTCGAAGCGCGTCAAGAGCTATTTCAGCGCAGGCCCGGCGGGGGACAAAGTTGTGACAGACGGTGTCGCCCCAGGGACGGACGGCGCGGCGGCCTGGACGCGCATCGCCGTCCGCGGAAAGCTGAAGCTCCCGCCCGCATCGTCGATCACGTTGACCTGGCAGATGTACGTTCCCGGCTTCAGCTGCGCCAGCGGCACGTCGAACTCGAACGACACGGCGCCGCGATCGGGAGCGTTCAAACTATTCGCCTCCACCAGCGGCGTCTCGTAAACCTTCGTTCCGCCGGAGAGAAATTCAATGCTGGTCAGCACATGTACCGGCCCGCCCGCTCGCCGTTCGAGCCCCGGAGCCGCCGCGGGCTGCGGCGTGTCCTTCGGTTTCGCCGGATCGTAAATCTCATACAGGAAATACAGATGCTGGTCCTGGCGAAAGACGTGCGCCACGTTCGGCACCCACTCCTGGCCGTCGCGCACCAGCGGATTCACAGAGTTCTTCGCGGCATTCGGCATCCGCTGACTCGCCAGCACGACCGAACTCAACTTCATCGGAACCTTCTTCAGATCAGGCACGTTCAGATCCGTCTCGAAGCTGCCCATCGCCCCGGTCTGGTTCTCGCGCACCACGAACTTCAAGTGGTAGCGGCCCGGCGCGAGCGAGAAGCCCGTCGAGTATTGAATATTCTTCCGCTGCACCTGCTGCGCGGCGTCAAGCGCGAGCTTCACCGTCTCACGCACATTGCCGACGACGATGCCCTGCGCGTTCTTCACCTGACCGAGAATATCGATGTTGGCCTTGTCGCGATCGCCCCCCTTCACGAACGGAATTTGAGAGCCCGGAACGATCAGGCTGATCGGCACAAAGAACTGGTTCTCCGCCCGACGAAAGTACAGCGCCTGAAGGTAAATCGCAACGTCGGTGGCAGGGAGATCGCTACGCATCTGCTCCGTGAGAGCAAGCTCGCGGTCCTCGGTCTTCTGGTGCTTGAAGTCGGCAGGCGCGTAGTAGCCAGGCCGGAACTCCAGCTTCACATCGTTGCGATTCAGCTTCACGGTCAGGTGGCGATAGCTGCCGTCGCGCGCGTTGTCGCTGGAGTGGAAACCCAGAATGTAGTACGCCTCGGTATCGTGCTGCACCTGCTGAAACGCGGGCGCGAAGTCGTTCGAATCGAAGAACGCTTTGCCGCCGGTATCGGCGCTGAGTGTGCCCAGGGTCTCCTGCGAAGCGTAGTTGGCGTTGAGCTGCGCCGTGGCCGCGCCCCCGCTATACGCCGCATTGCCGCGCAGACTTCCCTTACTCGCATCGCCGACCGGAGGCAGTGCCTGCAGCCCGCGCGTATCGACGCTGTAGATAGCGAGATTTGCGCGTGCGGCTTCGTTGGTCGCGGCACGTAGGCTGGCCTGATTTTCGATGCCATTGCGCGTAATGCCGCCCGAGAAAAACAGCATTGACTTGCGCTGATCCACACGCTCGAGGCTGCGCGAAATCGTGCGGATGGCGAGTAATTCGCGGTCAGTATTAAGGCTGTTGTACTCAGTGTCATCGGCGGCAAAGGTCCCCGCGTCATCGCTGGTGCCGTCCGTCGTCCCAGTACCTCCAGCGGCGAGACCGGAAGAGTCCGTCCCGTTATAAGCGCCGAGCTTGTGCAGCAGCAAGGTCTTATCCGCCGTGAAGTCCTGGTCCATGCTCAGGCTTGTGTTGAGGCTCACCAGCGCGACCAGATCGGCGGGCTGCATCTGTTTGTTGACGTAATCCTTGGCGGCGTCTATGGCGCGGTCCGTGTCCTCATCCTGCATGGAGCTGATGTCGAAGAACATCACGATCAGGCGGTGGTCGCGAAGTTGCTGCGAGTTGGCAGCAAGGTTGTTGTTCAACATGTCGGCAATCGAAAGCTTGCCGCTCGCCGTATTCTTTTCCGCAAGCACGGCGGCCTCATCCACATTTTGATAATCAAAGCTCACGATCTTCTGCGGCTTGTTATTCTCAAAAATCTGGAAGTCGGAAGCCTTGAGATTCTTCACAACGGCGCCCGTCTTCTTATCCCGCGCGACCACGTTTGTGAGCACTATGTCGGTATGCACCTGCAGCGTATACGCCCCGGTAGCCGACTGCTGCGGCTGCTGCGCATCTTGCGGCGCACCCTGCAACACGGGCGCACCACTTTGCTGCGCGGGTAAGCCCCCGGCCATCAACCCGATCATCAACCCCGCACTAAACTTCTTCATCATCCAACTCCGCGATCTCTTCACTCTTCACTCTGCTTTTTAGAACCTGTATCGCGCCTGCACCTGCAGCGCCCGCATCTGTGCGGCGCTGGTGACTTCGCCAAAGTTAGCCGAGTTCTGTGTCACGTCAAT
>CAZZYB010000220.1:4148-6763 GCA_964658125.1 uncultured Acetobacteraceae bacterium
GTACTGCACAGTATTGAAGACGTTCGTCGCCGTGACGCGCGCTTCAAACGACCGCGTATCGCCCAGCGACACCGTGCGCGATAACGATGTATTCACCGACACCGTGCCGGGGCCTTCGATCGAACCCTGCGAAGCCGTCCCATATTGACCCGCAACGGGCGCCGTAAACGCCGCGGTATTGAAGAACTGCCGCACCGTCCCGGGTCCCTTCAGCGGCTGCGCAAAGTTGCGATTCGGCCGCTGCCGGAACGTGTTTGCCGCCAGCGCTTCGGCCTGGTTGCCCGAGTACTCCGGCGTATAGTACGTGCCCGACGCAAACGTAAACGTCCCACTCAGCGAGAAGCCATCGAGCAGTTTCGAAGCCACCCCACCCTTGTTCAGATACGCGCGGTTCGGTCCAAACGGCAGCTCCATCACCCAGTTGCCGGTCAGATTATGCCGTTGATCGAAGCTCGAATTTCCTTCTTCGAGATCAAGCCGATAAAAATTCTGCACCGGCGGCCCCACCGCTCCGCCCACGCCCGACGCATTATCGATCGTGTGCGAGTACACGTACGTTGCACCGACGGCAATACCCTTCTGCTGCCGCTTTTGCGCGCTGATGACAAGCTGATTTGAATGCGACGCCGCATTCGAAGTCTCGAAGTCGAACGCCGCAATGCCCGGAGTCGTAACGCCCAGCGGCGTCCCGTTAGGCGAGCCCACAACATCAAGATTGCTGCCCTTCGATCCGTTGTATCCAGCATTCAAAACGATACCCAGCGGCAGCGTCCGCTGTATGTTTACGTTGTAAACCTGCACCATGCCGAGCCGGTAATTGCGGTCCACCGCCCAGGTATTCGGTATCGTCAGCCCTGCCGAGCAGCCGAACCCATTCGCCAGCGTCATGTTCGCATTCGTCGTCGGTGTAGTCGTTGTGCAACCCGAGGCCAGCGTATTATTCTGCGTCGCCGAGAACGGCTGCTGATGCGACAGTGAGCGCGCAAAGGTCGCCGGCTGGCCGGTGTTGTAGTTCAAGCCATAGCCGCCGCGCACCACGGTGTTCTTGGTAAACTTCGGCCGCCACGCAATCCCGAATCGCGGAGAATACATGGTGTGGTCCGCGTTCACGAGGCTGCTCGGAAACTTGCCCTGGTAGGTCCCTGTCCCGCCCGGCATGACGGCATCGAAGGCCGTGTAATCTGCGTTGTGATCGAGGTTGACGAGCCGGTTATTCTTCTCGTTGTATGGCGCGAAGTATTCATAGCGCAGACCGTAGTTCAGCGTAACGTTCGATGCCACGCGGTAGTCGTCCTGCACATACCAGTCGTAAACATTTTCGCGCAGATAAATCTTGTAAAGCCCGGCCTGGATCGACGTGCTCTGCGGCAGCCCCAACAGGAAATCGGCGAAGCCCGAACCGCTGGTCTGACCCGCGGTGCCTGCGGCGCGGGCGGCGGGACTGGCTGTCGCATAGCCCGTAAACGTGAAGCTGCCCAGCGGATTATTGCCGCCAATCGAGTCAGCATGAACGCGGCGTGCGTCGAGCCCGAAGCGGAAGTTGTGCTTCTTGTGCCGCCAGGAAACGAAGTCCGAAAAGCTGATTGTCTGGTTGATGGTCTGGCTGGGCGTGGTGTTCGACAGGCCGGCAAAGTTGCTGATGCTCGACGATGCAAGGCCGTTATAAAAATTGGGATCGGCAAAGCCGCCGGAGCGGTTCGGAATTGCCAGGCCCGCGCTCGCGGACGGATTATTGGGCGTGTCTGTAAAGTAATTCCGCGTCAGCGAATCCGAGCGGTTATAGGAAACGCTGGCATTGTTTGAAACCCGGCCATAGCCGATCGTGTAGCCCACATTGAGCGATTGCCCGTCGCTCGATGTTGACCCACCCAGCGGCAAAAAAATATTCCGCACGTCGCTCGCCGCGTGCGAGTAGTTATAGCCAACATTGATGCTCTGCCGCAGCGTCGGCGGAGCGTTGCCGCCTGCGCCGCGCCGTCCGCCGCCAGCATTGCCGCCGCCGCGTCCGCCAAACGGAAAGCTCGGCGCAGATCCAAGCTGCCGCGTGTAGCGCGAGTTGATGGAGACATTATTGTTACCCGCGTTCGAAATGGTCTGGTAGTTGTAGCCCTGCGCGTTCAGCGGAATATTCGGCGCGGGATAGTAGTTCAGCAGCGCCAGCGCCTGCGGCGATATCGGCACACTTGCATTCGCAAGATTGTTGCCGGCGATTGGCAACCCGGTCTTCGGATCGTAAAGCTGCACCGCCGTTGCATTCGTCCCAACGCCTTGCGTCGACTGCGAAAAGTCGCCCGTGCGTTCAAGCGCCGTCGGCACACGGACAGGGTTCGGCAGGAACGCATTCAGATTCTTTTGTCCGTTCAGATTGATAAAGACAAACTGCTTCGTGTTCGGCTTGGTAAGCCCGGGGATGTAGGGCGATCCGGCAAGGCTCGCTCCAAAGCGATTGGAGTAAGCCGCAGGGTTGGTCAGCGGCAACAGCGACGGTGACCACGGAGCAGAATCCAGTGCGGAGTTTCCGCCTTGATAGAAAATGTTGCCGTGCGGCTGCGCAGGATTGAAGTTGCGGAAGCCGCCGCCACCACCGCCACCGCGTCCGCCGCCGCCTCCCCGAC
>CAZZYB010000221.1:0-2345 GCA_964658125.1 uncultured Acetobacteraceae bacterium
CGAAGGTCCGCAAGGTCCTCAAGATCGCGCAGGAACCCATCTCGCTCGAAACGCCCATCGGGGAGGAGGAAGACTCGCATCTTGGAGACTTCATCGAAGACCGCATGGCCGTCTCGCCTTCCGACGCCGTCATCTCAGTCAACCTGAAGGAGTACACCTCGCAGGTTCTGCGCACACTAACCCCTCGCGAAGAGCGCGTGATCAAGATGCGCTTCGGACTCGAAGACGGCTCCGAGCACACCCTGGAAGAGGTCGGCCAGTCGTTCCAGGTAACGCGCGAGCGCATCCGCCAGATAGAGGCGAAGGCTCTCCGCAAGCTCCGTCACCCCAGCCGCAGCCGCAAGCTCAAGGCCTTCGTCGACGGCGTCAAGGAAATGTAATCGGCTCCACACCATCAACACCGAGGGCGCGCCATCACGGCGCGCCCTTTACGCTCAAAACTGAAAGTACAAAAACGTAGACCCCGCCGTCGAGTACGCCATGCACAACACAAAAGCGGCAGCAGTCAAAGCGCACCAGCCAAAGCTCGGGCGCCACCGAACCCCCGACGCCACGCTCCAGTTAGGCTGGTCTTCCTTCTGCGCCTGGCCAAGAATCTCCTGCGTATTCGGCATCGTCCACACCACCGCCAACAACACGGCGACAACCAGAGCATCCGCAATCGCAACGTGGCCTCCAGCACCGTGGCGTCCGAGCATACCTGCATAGACCGTCACCGCATTGCGGACAGAACCAGCTCGGAACATCACGTCCCCCACAACGACGCAAACGAACGTAATCGCCACCGCAAGAGGCGTCACCATCAACTTCCGCAGCCGGCTTTGTTCCGGAACGAAAGTACGCCAGGCATGGTTCAGCGTCAGGTACGTTCCATGGATCAATCCGTACAGCAGAAACTGCACGCCCGCGCCGTGCCAGACTCCCGCGATGAACAGCGTCACCAGAGTTGGCACAGCCACCATCTGCGTAAATCCTTCCAGCGTCCCCTGTGCTTTGCGCGATATTTTCTTGCCCGCATCCATCCGGCGGCGGCTCACCCACAGCTGCATTGGGCTATACAGGTACGCCATGATGTAGCGCGTCAGCGTCATGTGCCATCGCTGCCAGTAATCCAGAACGCTGGTAGCTTTATACGGCGAGTTGAAGTTCATCGGGAAGCGAATCGAAAACATTCTCGCCAACCCAATGGCCATGTCCGAGTAGCCTGAGAAGTCGAAGTACAGCTGCATCGCATACACCAGCACGCCGTGCCAGGTTGTCGTCGCGCCTGCCGCCATGGGGTTCGCAAAGAGCGCATCGGCCATCGGAGATATGCGGTCCGCGATCATCGTCTTCTTGAAGAAGCCCATCGTGAACCACGTCAGCCCCAGCGCCAGATCATTCGGGTCCACGCCATAAGTCCGCTCTTCGCGAAACTGCGGCATCATCTCCCTGTGATGAAGGATCGGCCCCGCAATCAGGTGCGGAAAGAACGTGACAAACAGGGAGTAGCTTCCCAGCGTCTCTAGCTGCGCCACCCCTTGTTTCAAATCGATCAGGTAAGCAATCTGAGTAAACGTGAAGAATGAGATACCCAGTGGCAAAATTACATTGCCCCAGTGCCGATGAGTCCATCCCACATTAGTAAAGAGATGCAACACGTGGAACAAATACTTGTAATAACAAAGCAGCCCCAGATTTGAAGCAATCCCTGTCAATAGCCCCAAGCTCTGTAGCGACCGCCGCTTTGCACTACGTGCAATCAGGTTTGCGAAAATGAAGTTGCCAAAGATCGACGCCAACAACAGCATCGTGTATCGAACATCCCACGCCGCATAAAATACCAGCGACGCGACCACCAGATAAGTCAGAGTCACCCGGCGCCCGAGGCGCCCTGCCACAACAAAGCCCGCCAGGCACAGGGGCAGAAACATCATGAAAAAGAGAGGACTGCTGAAGGTCATTTCGGCTGGAACTCGCCAAGGGTCTTGCCGGACTCCTTCATGGCCGCAAGTATCTGCTCCCCCGCTCGCTCAGATATGTAGTCGGCGCCCGCAGGACTGAAATGCACGTCACCGTCGTTGAAATAGTCGATAGGGAGGCGTTCAAACTTGTTATCATGCAGCCCCATAGCTTTCGCGGCATAATCGTCGTAGTTCTGATCGCACACCGGCACGGACGATATGTTGATGAACACCTTCGTCGTTTCCGTGCTGTACTTCTCTCGAAAAGTTTTTACGCTCTTCTCCCATCTTCGAATGGAATCGGGGTTGAGCTTTGATCGCACACACTTTTTCTGAGCAGGCAAGGGCATCAGCCACTGCCCCTGTTCCGACAGGCGACGCGCGTGCACGTCGAAGTCTTTC
>CAZZYB010000221.1:2355-6755 GCA_964658125.1 uncultured Acetobacteraceae bacterium
TTTCTCAGGATTTTTCTCATGCGGCATAAGTCCATCCGCAATGGCGTGCAGCGTAAATGCCGTATAGAGCGGCATCGACAACGGTCTGTTCACGAATTCCCTCACCACCAGACCCATTCCCCAAAACTGCGCCGCATACACGATTCCTTCGGGGACACTGCCACTGAACGGAGCGCGATCAGGCCGATAGTCGCTGGGCGTCCACATCGTCAGTAAGAAGCGCGGCGCTGGATTATTCGCCAGGTAACTGCGCAGCGGGGCATCGCTTCCGGCCACGAGGTGCACAGCCACACCTTCGGAAATGTTGCACGCCTTCAGCCCGGTCACCTTCTCGATCACGCTGGGGTTGAGCCCAGTCAGCGCGGACGAGTCGCCATAAAGCACAACGTCGCAGTTCAAGGGTCCAGCCCAGTTGCTGTAGCCAAGTACGCGAAGGCCCGGATAGTTGTCGTGCATCAAAAACCACGGGGTCCCCGTTACGGCGATCGCGGGAAAAACAACCGCTGCCTGGAATAGCAGAAATCCGGCAAGGTACATCCACGCATTCCGACGCGCCGGCAGGGACTGCGGTTCAGACGGTTGCATGGAATGAGGAGTGTCCATATTGCGGCGATTCATTCGAGCTTTTGCTGCCTTTACCAGATAGATGCGAGTGAGTCGGGCGACTTCATGATTATAGGCTGCGCGGATTTCTGCTCTGCCCGGGTCCGAGCTTCACCTCCGTCTCCTCGCTAACAGACAAACCATGCGCTATTGCTAGAATCGACCATGCTTTCGTTCAAGAAGCCGTGGCAAATCAATACAGCGGCATTGCTTGCGGGCTTCACTTCAATTGCCTTCTACTGCTTCTTCCTTTCGCGCCACAGAATACTTTGGAGCGATGAGCTTTTTGGATGGATGCTCGTCACCGACCCGGACTGGAGACACATGTTCTGGGCCTGGCGTCAGGGTGCCGATGGCGGCGGGATGTTGTTCTACACCTTCGCTCGTGTGTGGTTTGAAGCTACCGGACGCACCGTCTTATGCTTCCGCGCGTTTTCCGCGACCTGCTGCTTTATCGGTTTCGCGGCGATGTGGTTCCTGCTGCGGCGCTTTTACAGCGTCCTTATAGGCTCGGTTGCCCTGCTAATCGTTTGGTTTGGTAGTCGGATTATCCTGTGGCAGATGATCCAGACGCGGTTCTACGGCCTGATGCTCGCCGCCGCTGCCCTTTCATTACTGGCCGCGGTGCGGAGCTCGTCCGATGCCGGTCTCCGGCTACCGCGCCGCCCCGCGACCCTGGCACTTACCTTAGCCAGCAATTTCGTTCTAATCGGCTCTCATCCCTTCGGCGTGCTCTACAGTGCGACGATTCTTCTTGGATCGTTACTATCGGACATCCTTGCGCGGCGCTGGAGGCCGTTCTTCTACATCTCAGCGGTTTTGCCTTGGACTCTGTTGCTCGCCAGCCGCGAAGCCATGACCAACTCCGCCAAAGTTGGCAAACCATACTTCTGGACAACGCGCCCTGGCGTGCATGAATTTGTGTCGCTGTACGGACAAACGTCGAAGGCCACTGTTGTACTTCTGGTCATCGTTTCTGTCTTCACCTTGATCTCTGCCAGATGGAGAAATCAGATCCTGGCCGCGTTTCGCGAGCGTAGCGCTCTGCTCTTTCCTGCTCTCTTGCTTGCACTGCTTCCGGTACCTATATGGTTGATCTCGCAACGCGGTACTTCATACTTCGTAGACCGGTATTTGATCGGCTTCACATTGGGCATCGCTGTGCTCGGCGCGGAAGTGTTGACGCAGCTTTATGTACTTTGGGTTCTCCCGCGAAAGCCTGTTTTTCGGCCGGCTTTCGCGATTTTGATCGTGCTTCTCGTGTGTCAGTCTGCGCAGGAAGCCCTTGTCAAGTTCCACCGTATTGCACTCCCACCTTTGGACTTCACGGGGGAGCTTGCCTCGCGGATTCCGCGTGGCTTGCCTGTCATCATCGAACGGCCCGACATCTTCGACATGATGTTGGCGCAACGCCGCGCACCAGATCTTTCTTTTTACTATTTGCTTGATTGGAACACGGCTATCTCTCCCGAAAGTCCGCGTGGAATCGTTTCCGGTCATCACGAGATGGAAAACTGGAAGCGCGTTGGTTACTTTTCCAGCTCCATTCTCCAATCCGACGAATTCCTATCGACAACAAACCGTTTCGTCGTAATGGATGACTCGGATTTGAAGTGGTTCGAGTTCCGCATTCTGAAACATCCGGAGTGGAAGATCACACCGATCGCTGACTATCGAAACGATCCATGGTCAGGGAAACTTTGGCTGGTTGAACGTCAAGACTCGCCACCGCTGTAGGGTCGACCGCCCCGGCTCGACCCATCGCAAATCAAAAATCGGCACAAGAACACCATGTAACTTCAAGTCGAGGACAACGCATGGCGGCAGCAGACCTACCCACCACAAAGCATCCCCTTCCGACAGTCCTACGCATGTTCCTGCTCGTCTCTGTGCTCCTCACCCTCGCGTGCCTCGCAGCAGAGCGCTACAGCCGCCACACACCCGCGCTGAACTACCCGCCCTACACCCACATCACGCTGGAGCCCAGCGACGATTACGCCGACTACCGCATGTTCGTCGGCCGCTTCCATCGCTTCCATCAGCAGGATTTCTTCTCCCCGCAATACGGCAGCCACTTCCTTTACCCCGCAACAGTCGCCGTCCTGTCCACGCCCTTCTACATATTTCCTCCGCCCGCCGCACCCGAGCGGCGTTTCCTGCGCTAACTCTACTTCTGCGGCATCATCCTCCTCCTCTGGTTCAGGCGAGTCCTTAGGCGCCGCGGCCTTTCCAGCAACTACACATCCCGCGGAGTAGCCGCATGGAACGATTTAGTCTCTACAGGCCCGTGCGCTGCGAGAATTTTCGTCGCCACGCTCGACGCACGCCTTGTCGCCCTTGACTCTGTCACCGGTCGCCCGTGTACCAGCTTCGGAAGTGATGGCGCTGTTGATCTGCGCCGCCGCGTCCCCACCCGAAAGACCAGGCCACGGCGCCACGCAGGCCGCTCGGCGATTCCGTCGTAGCCTTCGCGCTCAACTAACTCACAGACCTATTTGAATTCCTTGCGCGCAGCTTTCGCAAACGTCCTCAGCCGCCGCAATGTCTTCAAATACCCAAACGCAAACTTCACCAGGTCGCGTTTCGACTCGCCCGCCTTACGACGCGCAAAGGTCATCGGCACCTCGCCAATCACCGCCGGTGGCCGCCGAGTCACGGCCTTGATCAATATCTCTTCCAGGATGTCGAAGTCGTCCGAATCCAGCTTCATCGGCGTCAACACCGAGCGCTTATAGAGCCGAAAACTATTTGTCACATCCTTCGCCTTGATCGAAAACACCACCCGAAAAGTAAGATTCACGATGTATGACATCCAGATCAGCACAGCCGGATTTTCCGTATGCCCACCCGCCGCATACCGCGACCCGATCGTAATATCGTTCTTCTCCCGCTCCGCCCACATGGCCGCAAAATACGAAGGACTATGCGACCCATCCGCATCCATACACAGCATGTATTCGCCCTTCGCCTCGGCAATCGCGCTTCGAATGGCGTCGCCATACTGGTTGCCGCCAAAACGGTTGATATGACGCACTCCATGGGCCGCGCACACCTCGGCAGTGTTATCCATGTCAGTCTGTGTATCGACAATCAGAACTTCGTAGTTCGGTGTCAGCGCCGAGCATGCCGCCTTGATCTCGGGCAAGAGGGTAACGAGATTCTCGCCCTCGAGATAGGCAGGAATGAAAACGGTCAATTGCACAGACTCCGGCGAGCCCGTTTCGATAGCGGCCACGTTCATTTCCTCCTATGTGCAGGTGGATGCTGCCCAACTATAGCAAACACCGATGGCGCGCCGTGTAGGATTCTCGCCGCTCCATGTATGCTTTTCACATGTCTTCGGCCGCCTCAACGCCGCCTTTCAAACCCACTTACGGCGTCATGCAGGGCCGCCTCTCCCCTCCCGAGCCCGGCCGTTTCCAGTCTTTCCCACGCACCCACTGGCGCGAAGAATTCGCCCGCGCGCGCGCCGCCGGACTCGACTACATTGAGTGGATCCACGACGCCTACGGCGAAGCCAAAGATGCCACTGGCCGCATCGCCAACCCCATCTTTTCCGAAGCCGACCTGGCCGAGTTCGACGCCCTCAAGCGAGAGCACAACGTCGCTACCCCCGCCCTCTGCGGCGACTGGTTCATGGACATCCCCCTCCTCCGCTGTTCACCCGCCGAGCGCACCCGCCGCGAGCAGCATCTCCACGACCTCATCCCCCTCACCGCCCGCATCGGCGCCAATCGCATCGTTCTCCCCGTCGTCGACAACTCAAAGATCAACGGCGAGTACGAAAAGCAAACCGT
>CAZZYB010000222.1:0-6751 GCA_964658125.1 uncultured Acetobacteraceae bacterium
CGAACCCCCTCACGAACTTCGCCCTCACCAGCAAGTCCTACCCCATCACCTTCACCAAACAGGACGCCCACACCGTCATCGGCGACCTCCAATCCTCCAACGTCGCCTTCAACGAAGACCTCACCCTCGCCTGGAAGCTCGACCCCGCTTCCGCCGACACCCTCCAGCTCTCCACCTTCCGCAACCCACACCCACCGCTCCCGCGCAGCCCCCACCTCCCGGCCAGTCTCCCGCCACGCCCGCCAACACCCTCACCCAGAACGTTCGCCTCGTCATCCTCGATGGCGTAGTGATCGACCAGAAGGGCAACGCGGTCACCGACCTTACCAGGGATCAGTTCCACATCACAGAGAACGATCAGCCGCAGGAGATCCGCAACTTCGAGGTCCCCGGCAGGTTCACGCCCAGCCCCGACATAACGATCAATTCCACCGCCGACCTCGATCGCCTCGCTCCGCGCGCTCCCGTAAACATCGTCCTGCTCGACGAGTTCAATACGCGCTTTGAAGACATGGCGTTCGCGCGTTACTCGCTCAAGAAGTGGCTCGACAAACAGCCAGCCAAACTCGACACACCCTGCATGTTGGTCGCAGTAGACCTCCAGCACTTCACCGTTCTCCGCGATTACACGCAGAACAAGGACGAGATCCTCAACGCGCTCAATCACCACTTCGTCGCGTATCCGTGGCAAGCCCACCAGTTCGCCTGGCTCGCCGAGCGTTACACGACAGCGTTCTACACGCTGACGCGAGTCGCCGAAGCGACAGTCGGTCATCTCGGCCACAAGAACATGATCTGGCTCGGCCGCGGCTTTCCCACCCTCAACCTCGCCAACGTCGCCATCGACGGCCAGAACCAGATTCACTCCGCAATGCAGCAGACCATCAACGAGCTCCGCGACGCGCGCGTTACTCTCTACACCATCGATCCCGCCGGCCTGATGGTCGACGCCGGAGTCTACGGCAACGCCGCCCGCGAGTTCTCCCCCTTCGGCGGAGATCCCACCTTCGAGGAGCTGGCCAAAGCGACCGGAGGCCGAACCCTCCACGGCCGCAACGACGTAGACGCCGAACTCGGCAGCGCCATTCGCGACGGCGCAAGTCTCTACACACTCACTTACCGACCCAACAACTCCTTCGGCGAAGCGGAGAAGTTCCGCCGCATCAAGGTCACGCTCGATCGCCCCGGCCTGACCTTCGTCACCCGCCAGGGCTACTATCCCGCCACCCGCCCCGCCCGCCCCAACCGCGACGGCCAGGTTGGCCGCAAGCTCGCGACCGAGCTGATCAACGCAGGCGATAGCAACATGGCTTACGACGCGGTAGCCTTCACAGCACAAGCCTCCGCAACCGACCCCAACGAGCTCCGCATCGTAGTCGAACCCCGCGGAATGGCTTGGTACATCGTCCCCGATGGCTCCAAGCCCCGCTTCACACGCCTCATCGTTCTCGCCTCGCAGTTCGACAAGAAGGGCAAAGAACTCTCCCGCAAAGCAGCCACCTACAGCTTCACGGCGCCAGCCTCCGCACCCCCAACCGGCCCGCTCAACATCCCCGTAGCGTTGAAGGTCAACCTCGACCCGCAACCCAAAGCAGTCCGTGCTCGCCTCGTAGTCCGCATAGAAGCCTCCGGCCACATGGGCACCGCCGACCTCACTCTAGCTCCCGGAGCAACCGCCAAATCCTCCAGCTCAACCGCAGTCGCAGCACCTGCACCGAGCAATTAGCCTCGCGTGACAGAGTGAGACGCTGTTGAACTAATGGTCCCGCTGCTTTCTCAGCGACTGGACGGACCCACTCCTCACTTGCCCGCCCGCAACACTGGCGCGGAGCCCTCCCGATGAGCAACCGCCCCGGAAGCACTTGAGGACTTCGCAGGGCATGCACCGGGAGCCATTACGACCTGGTCCGCACGCGGCAGCGGAAATGCTGCAAGATTGGCGCAGATGCGAGGAAGATCCTTCGGTTGTGCGACGTAGATCGCAATACCGCGGTCACCAAAGACCACGTTGCGAGGGATGTACCAGGTCGTGACATGTATCCACGAGCGCGGAACGAGCTTCACTACCTCTGTCCAGGATTCCTGGACCACAGCAAGCTCAGCACCCTGCGCCCTTACCCATCCGGCGGCTTCAGCCGCACTCAGAGGATTTCCACGCGCGATTGCCTGCACAGGCTTCGCGCTGGCGAGACCCGCGAAGTCGAGGAGGTGGGCGTTGGAGTAGTAACCCACGGCCCCGATGTCGTTCACCACGACCGTACTGTGATCGTAGTAGTCGGCAACGAAGCGCGCCATTTGAATGTGTTCGTGGTAACGGTCAACACATGCGCGTTCGGTGTTGAGCAAACCCTTCCGAAACGCGCGCGCGGAGAAAGCGACGAGCAGTATGACGACCGCCCCTGCCGTCGCGACGGCGAGGCCTCGACGTGATCCCGCCAGCCGACCAAAGATACTCGACCACTCGGACACGGGCGGCAGATTGAGCAGGGCTACCGCCATGTAGAAGAAGAACAGCGCGATCACATAACTCTCGTACCGCATCAGGAACGCAGCCGGAGCAAAGATCATGTGTTGGAACAGAATGACGCAGGTAAGGAAACCTAGTATCTGGGTACGCTCAAAGAAGCGGCGGGAACGACTCCGCGCGAAGAATGTGAGCAGGGCAACGAGATCGAGCCTCTTGTATTGCATGGCCCGAAGATGGTCTGTCAACGACCGGTGATCGAGCGACTTCTTCATCACGACCGAGAATGGCAACCAGAAGCCTGAAACATGGTGAGAGTACAGGCCAAATCCCGCCGGCACCAAAGCCGATGCCAGACCCACAAGCAAAGCCAACCCAATACGACGCCGCAGAAAGAGGCAAAAGCACACAGCGGCAATTGTGAATACCGCCTCGTAGCGCATGGCGCCGGTGAGGAAGGCGGCGGCGATCAGGAGGGCCGCTCTCCGTTTGTCTAACGGGTCACCGGGCGAAAGAGAAAGTATCTGGGTGCCAAAAATGACGACAGCAAAAACTCCCAGCGTCTGTCCGACGTGCTCCATGCTGATGAGCACGAGGCTCGGTAGCGGGGTAAGCAGCACAACGGCAAGGAGGCCGGTGGTTCGGCGCAGAATGGAGATTCCGGGAATCGAAAAACGCATTCCCGCATCCGCAACAATCATCAGCGGAATGATCAGAAGAAGGTTCAGGATCAACGGCGTGAGCAGATGCGAGCCAAACATCAGGGCGCAGAGGGCTAGAAGGAAGGTCCAGCCAGGAGAAGACGATGCGCTGCCAAACTCATACGCATTGATCCCCCATACATGATGGGAGGCCAAGGTGCGCGCCAGGTCCATGTGAATGTAGGTGTCGTCCAGCGGATAGACGAAGGTCCATCCCATCTGGGACATCGCGATGAGGCATAGTCCGAAAACAATGCCCCAGCAAATAAGGGTGGAGATAGCAACAGGAAGAAAGCGTCTTTTCAGCAACGGGGTCGGGTCCTAAGAAAGAATTACCGACCCTGCAGCGTACCCTAGCGCAAGGCTTACACGGATTGAGTAGTGCCTTCTCCGGATTGGGTGATCCGGTGTTCAATTACAGGATATACGAGCCGGATAACCGCAGCAAGGCCCTCACGCATGGGCCCGAGGCGGTCACCCCGGGCTCTTGCGTTTTGACTAATTGCCGTCAATCCTTGTAAGGGTCGAACTCGTTCGCTCCCGCCATCGCCACGCCAAGCGGCGTAAGCGTATGTAGCACGCGAATCGTCTCTCCATGAGCCGCAAGTACCTCAGGCAACCGCTTGTAGCAGTGCGGCGACTCATCCAGACCACCGCCGCGAAGCACCACGTTGGACCGCTGCATCCACTCGTTCATCATCTCCGGCTTGACCAGGCCCTCGCGCTTGCAGACTCCCGTTTTGCGGTCGTACACGCCCGCTGCCTGCATGCGGCCCATGACACGGCCGGCTCCGTGGACGGTGGAGAACAGCGAAGCCTGTTGCGCTTCCGCCGCCTGCTTGCCTTCCTCGGTCGAGGTGTCGATTGCAACGCCTTCGAGGATGACGGACTGCTCGCCCATGGTGCCGCCGACGAATCCCCGCTGGCCGGGGAAGGCCGGCGTGGCGCCCTTGCGGCACACCCAGAGTTGCTTGCCGTCATGCTCCTCAAGCCAGGCGAAGTTATGGTGGTTGTGCACCTCTTCCTTGATCGTGGCTCCGAGCAGTTTGGCGACACGGCTGCACACCCAATCGCGGCCCGCGTAGGCATACGTTCCGCCCAGCTGCATGGCATCGATGTACTGCGCGCCGAGATCGGACGACACGTCGAAGTAGACCGGATCGACCATCATCCCGTCCGCGGCTCCCGCAGCCTTGAGGAACCACGTTGCAATGCCGTGGCCGAGACCACGGGAGCCGAAGTGAACGCCGATCCACACGCGGTCCTGCTCGTCGACAAAGAGATCGACATAGTGGTTGCCGCTGCCGATAGTGCCGAGTTGCGCGTTGGCCTTGTGGCGGAGAGGCTTCGCGGCTTCGGTGAGCCAGCCGGGGTGCTTGTCCGTGACACACGGCTCATCGGCGGTGCTCTCAGCGTTCTTGCGGCCTACGCCGAAGCTTAGGGTCGCGGCGATGTCGTCCATGATGCGGTGGATGTTGGCGCGGAGCTCGTTGGCCGGCATGTCGAGGCGCACGGCCTTGTTGCCGCAGGCGATGTCGAAGCCGACGGCGGTGGGGGAGATGCGGGACTCGGACGCGATGACGCCGCCGATGGGGACGCCATACCCGAGGTGTCCGTCGGCCATGAGGGCGAAGCGGTCGGCGGTGCGGGCGCAGAGCTTTGCCTGCTCCAGCGTGTTGGCTTCGTGTTCTCCGAAAACGGGGATGGTGTCGATGTATTGCATGTTGTGTTCCTTTCTGGCGGTACCGCTGTCCGTTGCTTCGGTGCCGCTCCGGGCTGGAAGCAGGTTCCTCGCTTCGCTCGGAATGACAGATTTAAGAGCAAGAAGAAAGACAAGAGCAACGGCAGGACGTGCCGGGGTTGGGTTGGTCCGCTCGCGCTCATCGCTTGCGGACAAAAAAAAGAGCCGAGGCTGTCGCCTCGGCTCGGTGTTACGCGGTGAAGTAGAGGCTTATGCCGCTGCTTCCTCCTGCGTAGAAACCTTGGCCGAGGCTACTGTGTAATTTGGCTCGCCGATCTTGAAGCGGGCGAAGCGGCGGACTGAGATGTTCTCGCCGAGCTTGGCGATCTTGGAGGCGATTAGCTGACCGATGGTCTGCGAGGCTTCCTTGATGAACGGCTGCTCGAGCAGGCAGAACTCTTCGTAGAACTTGGAGAGCTTGCCGGTCAGCATCTTCTCGACGATGGCTTCGGGCTTGCCGGAGGCGATGCCCTGGGCGCGGTAGATGTCCTTCTCGCGCTCGAGGTCGGCTTCGGTGACTTCGTCCTTGCCGATATAGCGCGGATCGACCGCGGCGATGTGCATGGCGATGTCCTTGAGCAGCTCCTGGAAGTCGTCGGTGCGAGCCACGAAGTCGGACTCGCAGTTGAGCTCGATGAGAACGCCGATCTTGCCGCCGGCGTGGATGTAGGTTCCGACTGCGCCTTCATTGGTGGAGCGGCTGGCCTTCTTGGCAGCCGAAGCCATGCCGCGTTTGCGGAGGACGACGAAGGCGTTTTCCATGTCGCCCTTGGCTTCCTGGAGGGCCTTGAGGCAGTCGCCCATGGGCGCGCCGGACTTTTCGCGGAGTTCCTTGACTTGCTTGGCGTCGATCTTTACGTCAGACATTGCAGTAGTTCCCTTCATGGCTCGCGACACACGGACGTGCGCGGCAGTTGTTGCGGTAAGGCTGAAATTGAACCTAGCGGGCTGTGCGCTCTTCGAGGCGGGCCAATCGAACATCAAGATCGCCGATGATGCGCACGATTGTTTTTATGTCGCCTTCAATCACAGACATCCTGGCATCTATTCTGGACTCGAGCGAGCTCATTCGATTTTCCAGACTTGTGAAGCGCAGATTGATCTGATTCAAAACGTGGTTAAGCTGATAAAGGCCAGCCATGATGCCGACAAGGACGGTAAACGTGGGAACGCCAATCGCGAAGTATAGCTGCGTGTTGTTCATGGCGCTCCTTTCGTCAGCTTCCCCGATTATACAAAAGGCGCGAGCCGGAGCCCGCGCCTCTCGCAGGAAATGGCTGTTCTAGGCTGAGGCTTCGACTGGAGCATCGGCTTCGGTCTCGGCTTCTACTGCGGCCGGGGCCTTGCGGATGCCGCCACCGAGGACTGCTTCGAGGTCGATGGTTTCCTCTTCGGCGATGTCTTCGGTGGATGCTTCGGCGATGCCCGCGGACTCGTGGACCTCGGAGAGTGCGTCGTCGTCTTCACCGAGGAAGTGCGACTCGGTGGGCATGGGCTGGATGTCGGCAAGCTCGTTGGAGAAAGCCTTGTCGGAGATCATCGCGGCGCCTTCAAAGGCGGAGTCGGCGATCTTCGTGGTGAAGAGGCGGATGGCGCGCAGGGCGTCGTCGTTGCCGGGGATCACGTAGTCGACGACCGTGGGGTCGCAGTTGGTATCGACGACGGCGACGACCGGGATGCCGAGCTTGCGGGCTTCGGCGACCGCGATGGCTTCGTTGTTGGAGTCAACCACGAAGATCGCATCCGGCAGGCGACGCATTGACTTGATACCCGAGAGGTTGGTCGACAGGCTCTTGCGCTCGCGCTCCAGCTTGATGACTTCCTTCTTTGTCAGCAACTCATAAC
>CAZZYB010000223.1:0-6719 GCA_964658125.1 uncultured Acetobacteraceae bacterium
TACCCCCATCACTAACGCATACCTTGTCATCCTTCGCGTAGCGGAGGATCTGCTTTCTTCCGCACCATCACAAATTTGTCATCTCGACCGTAGTGGAGAGACCTGCTTCTCTTTACCGCCTCTGCTGTCTGCGTCCTCTCGCTATAAACTACCCACATGATCGACGAAGCCACATTCCGCCGCGAATCCGACCGCGCGCTCTCGCAACTCAAGCAATCCCTCATCGCCGCCGAAGACTCCGCCGACGAGCCTCTCTTCGAGACCGAAGAGAAGAATGGCGTCCTCAACGTCCTCTTCGAGGACGGCTCGGCCAAATTCGTCTTCACACCCAACACGCCCGTCGCCCAAATCTGGATCTCCGCCCAATCCACTTCCTTCAAACTCGACTGGAACGAAGCGCAGCACGCCTTCACCCTCCCCAAAACCGGTGAAACCCTCCTGGCCCTCACCGAGCGTCTGCTCCGCGAACAAACCAGCGATCCCGGACTCACGCTCGCATGAGCGGGCCCCTGCTTTCCGTCGCCATCATCACGCTGAACGAAGAGCAGAACATCTCCCGCACCCTCACCAGCGTGCAGTGGGCCGACGAAATGATCGTCGTCGACTCCGGCTCCACCGACCGCACCGCCGACATCGCCCGGAGCTTCGGCGCTCAAGTCATCGAGCACCCATGGCAGGGCTTCGCCGCTCAGAAAAACTTCGCCATCTCGCTCTGCAGCGGCGCCTGGACCCTTACCCTCGACGCCGACGAAGAACTCTCCCCCGAGCTCCAACACGAAATCCAAACCCTCCTGTCCTCAAACCCCACCACGGATGCGTTCTACCTCCGCCGCCGCAACCTATTCCTCGGCCGCTGGATCAAGCGCGGCAGCTTCTACCCCGACGCCAAACTCCGCCTCTTCCGTCGCGGCGCCGCAAAGTTCGAAGACCGCCCCGTCCACGAAACCATCACCTTCACCGGCCCCACCGCAACGCTCCACCACGACCTCATCCACCACGCCTACCCCACGCTCTCCACCTACATCGAGCACATGGACCGCTACTCCACCCTCGGCGCCGAAATCCTCATAAAAAAGGGCCGCACCAGCGCCTCCCCATTCGCCTTCGCATGGAACGTCCTGCTCCTTCCGGTACTCTCCTTCAAGTGGAACTACATCGCCCGAAGAGGCTTCCTAGACGGCCGCGAAGGCCTTCTCCTGCACCTATACCAAGCCGTCTACAGCAGCTGGAAGTACGCCAAAGCCTGGGAACGTACCCGCCAGCCCCGTTAAACTCCGCGCTAACTCCGCGTACATAGCGAACTCAGCGTTTGCATTTCACCGGCACCACTACCAGGGAATTGCCTCACCCATGTGAAAGAACCCACCCGTAGGCCCATCCGCGGGCAGCGTCGCCAACTCGACTTCGGTCTTCGCACCATCGGCAGCGCTCATCGGTGCCGCGCTCCCACCCAGATCCGTCTTCACCCACCCCGGATGCGCCGAGTTCACCTTGATCTTCGTGCCGCGCAGTTCATGCGCCAGGTGAATCGTGAACATATTCAGCGCAGCCTTCGAAGCGTTATACGCCAACAGCTTCGTCCCATAAGTCGGAGACCCCGGAGTAGCCTGGTAGCTCACCGACCCGAGGATGCTCGACACATTCACAATCCTCGCCGCCTCCGCCTTCCGCAGCATCGGCAGCAGCGCATTCGTCACCGCCACCACCCCAAACACATTCGCATCGAACGTGGCCCGTAGCTTCTCAAGGTCGGTCGCACTGGTAGTGTTCTGCGTCCAGCCTTTTTCCAGCATCACACCGGCGTTGTTCACCAGCACATCCAGCCTGCCAAACTTCGACTCCACCATCCGCGCCACAGCTGCAATATCGTCGGCCTTGGTTACATCCAGCTTCACAGCGCGCGCGTCGATCCCATCGGCCCGCAACAGCTTCGCCGCCGCCTCACCCTTCGGCACATCGCGAGCGCCCAGCAACACGGCAAACCCCAGCTTCCCAAGCTGCCGCCCGGTCTCCAGCCCGATCCCCTTATTACCCCCGGTCACCAGCGCAATCTTCTTCACGTCAGCCATACGTCCGCCTTCTCTGAACTCTATCCTCTACGCCTTATCCCCTTTATTAGGACGTGTCAATTCGCGAAACCGCTCCACGTATTTCTCCGGCAGGTCGCGCTTCTTCATATCGCGCCCCACCACGATATGCGTCGTCTCGCCCTCGCACAAGAGAAGCTCATCGGACGCCCGCACAATCTGGTACCGAAAGCGCACAATCGCGCCGCGAATCCCAACCAGGGTCGTGCGAACCAGCAACTCATCGTCATACCGCGCCGGAGCCTTATAGCGCACAGTCGCCTCAACCACGGCAATCATCGCGCCTTCGCGTTCCATCGTGGCGTAATCCAGGCCAGTCTGGCGAATGAACTCCACGCGCCCCACCTCAAACCACACCAGGTAGTTCGCGTGATACACCACACCCATCTGATCGGTCTCGGCGTAACGCACCCGCACACGCGTCTCCCCAAACCCCCGCTCCAGCATCCGCTCCAGTTCACCCATCTCAACAGTCTAGTTCCTGAACAGCCATAGGATCTGGGTGCCCCATCTACACGACGGCTTCATGTCGTTTAGGTGGGCATTCGCTAGGCGAACCGCTCTCTTCAATACCCCACAAATCCGTCATCCTGAGCGCAGCCGAAGGACCTGCCAAACTCTCTGCACAAACCAGCCCGTCGGATCCTTTCAACCACTAGCCCCTCCACACAGGTTTCCGCTTCTCCACAAAACTAGCCACACCCTCTTTGAAGTCCGCAGTTTTCCGCGAAGCCGCATTGGCATCCATAGCCAATTCAAGCGCCGCATCCAGCCACTCCGCTCGCTGTAGCCTGACTAACTCCTTGGTAGCCCGCAAACTCTCCGGAGAATTCCCCATCAGCTCCGCCACCAGCGCATCAGCCCGCCCGCGAAGCTCCGGCCCCGCGACAACCTCACTCACCAACCCCAACCGCAAACCCTCCTCCGCCCCAAACAGCCGCCCACTCAGCATCAGCCCCCGCGCAACCTTGTCTCCCACCTGCAAGGCCAGGTAAGCACTCACCAGCGCCGGCACAAACCCAATCCGTACCTCCGTATACCCAAACTTCGCCTCCGGAGCAGCCAGCGTAAAGTCGCACATCGTCGCCAACCCGGTCCCACCCGCAACCGCCGCCCCCTGCACCACGGCAATCGTCGGCACATCGACATCCCACAGCGCCCGAAACATCCGCGCCACCCTCTCCGCCTCCACCCGATGCTGTTCCGAGCTCATTCCTCCCATCTCACGCAGCACACCCAGATCCAGCCCCGCGCAAAACGACTCACCCTCCCCAGCCAGCACCACTACCCGCGCCCCACAAACGTTCGCCTCGGTAAACGCCGCCGAGAGCTCATCCATCATCTCCGGCACCAACGCATTCCGCCGCTCCGGACGATTCAAAGTAATCGTCCGAACCGCCCCCTCATCCTCAACCCGCACAGTAGCCATCATTCCTCCCAATCTTCCACAGAAGCCGTTGCGAACCTTTGCGTCCTTCGCGCCTCTGCGTTTTCCTCTCGCTCACAGGCCCCTACTGCACGCTCAACCCAAACTTACGCCCAATCTCCGCACTCCGCTGCACCAACGCATCCAGCGGCTCCAACTCCGGCACCCTCGCCCCCAACTCCTTCAGCGTAGCCAGCAACACCTCGGTAGGCAGATTCCCCACCAGAGCATCCTGCGCAAACGGACACCCACCCAACCCACCAATCGCCGCATCGAACCGCCGGCACCCCGCCTCATACGCCGCACGAACCTTATCCGCGGCCTCATCCGGCCGGGCATGAAGATGCACGCCCACCTCGATCCCCTCATGCACCCCCATCACGCAACTCATCACATCCCTCACCATCGCGGGCGTCGCAATCCCCACCGTATCCGCCAAAGAAATCTGCGTCACCCCCGCATCGACCAGCAAATCCACCGCACTCACCACTTCATCGATATCCCAGGCATCCCCATAAGGATTCCCAAACGCCATCGAAATATACGCCACCAGATCCTGCCCACCCTTATAAGCGAGCTCTCCAATCTGCTCCAGCTGATCGAGCGCCTCCTCCGGCGTCTGCCGCTGATTGCGCTCCAGAAACGTCGTCGAAATCGAGTAAGGAAACCCCAGCGTAGCCACCGCACTGGTAGCAATCGCCCTCTCCGCCCCTTTCGCATTCACGCAAATCCCAATGATCTCGACATCATCCGGCGGGTCAAGATAATCCAGCACCAGCTCCGAGTCGGCCATCTGCGGCACAGCTTCCTTCGACACAAAACTAACCGCATCGATATGCGTAAACCCCGCCGCAATCAACGACCGCAGATACTCCGCCTTAGTCTCCGGCGAGATCACCTTAGGCAACCCCTGCCACGCATCCCGCGGACATTCAATAATCTTTACCAAGCTCAAAACTCCTTCGCCTCCATCTCACGCCTAATCCGCATAATTGTCACCCACCACTTTTGGCTTGTCATCCTTCGCCAACGGCGGAGGATCTGCTTCTGCGCCAACACCCGCACAAATTCGGGTGCCCCATCTACACGACGGCATCATCGTCGTTTAGGTGGGCATTCGCGAAGCGAACCGCTCTCTTTAACACCTTCTTCAAATTGTCATCCTGAGCGAAGTGGGTCGCGGCAGGTTGCGATCTACGCAGCCGAAGGACCCGTGTGAGAGATTCCGTCCCGAAATCATCGACGTCTTCTCATTTTCCGGACACCAGCAGACCCCAATTGAAAAAGCAAACACATGCCACTGAAAAAGAAAGCGACCGGCGTCCATTTTTCGAGAAATGTGGGAATTCTGTCGACGAAAGCATTGCAGTGGACGGTAAGAATCTGGAGGGCGTTCGCCGTCGGAGGCAACTGCTGCGAAAACTCCAGGCAAAACCTTTGGTCGACATAGTAGAAGCGTAGTAAGAGCGCCGCGCAGAGAAGAAAGATCGCGATCAC
The DNA here is from genome assembly GCA_964658125.1 of uncultured Acetobacteraceae bacterium. Taxonomy (GTDB): domain Bacteria; phylum Acidobacteriota; class Terriglobia; order Terriglobales; family Acidobacteriaceae; genus Granulicella. The sequence goes on from CAZZYB010000223.1 coordinate 5,011, forward strand.
GCCTTTTGTCCAGGTGACCCTCACGTCTGCAACACCCCCACATTAAACCTCCCCACCTCCGGATTCATCGCCACCGCCTCCAGCGCGGTCATCAACACCTCCCGAGTCTTCGCCGGATCAATAATCGAGTCAATCCACAATCTCGCCGCTCCATACCGCGGGTCCGCCTGAGCATCATAAGCAGACTTGATCTCCTCATACACCGCCTTGCGTTTAGCCTCATCAACAACCTCGCCCGACCGCTCCATCTGCTTCGCCCTTACCTCCCCTAGTGTGTTCGCGGCCGAAGCCCCACTCATCACCGCATACCGCGCCGTAGGCCACGCAAACAGAAACCGCGGATCAAACGCCTTGCCACACATCGCATAATGTCCCGCCCCAAAGCTCCCCCCCAGGATCACCGTAATCTTCGGGACCACAGACGTCGAAACAGCCGAAACCATCTTCGCCCCCGCACGAATAATCCCCGACCACTCCGCATCCTTCCCCACCATGAACCCATTCACGTCATGCAGAAAGATCAGCGGCACCAGGCTCTGGTTGCAGTCCATGATGAACCGCGCCGCCTTCTGCGCGCTCTCCGTATAAATCACGCCGCCAAACTCCGTCCGCCGCTGCCCAGCCATGGGTCCGATGGCCACAGTAGCAGCCTGGTTCAGCTTCTGGTTCGCGACGATCCCCACAGCCCGTCCGCCAATCCGCGCATACCCACAAACCAGCGTCCGCCCAAAGTCCGCCTTGTACTCATCGAACTCGCTGCGGTCCACCAGCCGAGCAATCACATCCCGCACATCATAAGCATTCGAAGCCCCCGGCGCCGGGTCCATCAACCCATACAAATCCTCCACCGCAAACCGCGGAGCATCCTTCACCGCATCGAACGCCACCCGCGAAAACGGCGCACTCTGCCGCTCGCCTAATTTCCCCACCAGACTCCGCAGCCGCGCAATACACAAATGATCATTCGGCTCCTTAAAATCCACCGTCCCCGAAATCTCCGCATGCATCGCCGCCCCGCCCAGCTCTTCCGCCGGAGTCTTTTGCCCGATCGCCGCCTGCACCAGCGCCGGCCCCGCCAGGAATAGCCCCGACCCCTCCGTCATCAGCACCGTATCGGTCATCACCGGCAGATAAGCCCCGCCCGCCACGCACATCCCCATGATCGCCGTAATCTGCGGAATGCCCAGCGAACTCATCACCGCGTTATTGCGAAACACTCGCCCAAAGTCGTCCTGGTCAGGAAACACATCCTCCTGCAGCGGCAGAAACACCCCCGAAGAGTCCACCAGATAAAGCGTAGGTATCCGATTCTCCAGAGCAATATGCTGAGCCCGCAGAACCTTCTTCGCGGTCATCGGAAAAAACGCCCCCGCCTTCACCGTCGCATCGTTCGCAATCACCATGCAGAGCTTGCCCTCAACGCGCCCCAGCCCCGTAACCACACCGGCCCCCGGCGCCCCGCCATACTCGGCATACATCCCATGCGCCGCCCACAGCCCCAGCTCCATCCACTCCGCGCCCGGGTCGAGCAGCAGCGCCAGCCTCTCGCGCACCGTCAGCCGCCCCTTGGCCCGCTGAGCGTCCGCCGCCTTCGCTCCTCCACCCTCGCGAATCCGGTCTTCCTCCGCCCGCATCCCGCCCAGCAACGCCGTCAGCGCCGCCCGGTTGGCCCCAAATCGCCCCGCCCCCACATCCAGCTTCGACTCCAA
>CAZZYB010000224.1:0-6705 GCA_964658125.1 uncultured Acetobacteraceae bacterium
AAGGACTGCAACCGGCGCAAGGGAAACCAGATGCTGCATGAGTTGACGGAGATGCGGCTGCTGAGGGAGCCGCGGCCGTTCTCGCTGCATACTTCGCGGCATATTATGCGGATGATTGGGAGTGCGGATGCTAACTGGCGGAAGTATCTTTATTTTGAGAATGAAGCGGCGTAAGGACAGGGGTTAGAGGGAAGAGTGAAGAGTGAAGGGAAAGGCGCTGGGGCGATGTTGGCGTTGTTGGCGGCCACTCGGTGTCAGTGCGGCGGAAAGCAGGTCTCTCCACTTCGGTCGAGATGACACAGTTGTGGTGGGGTGGAGGAGAGCGGTCGCGCGTGGCGCGATGCCCACCTTAGCGACGATGATGCTGTGGCGAAGATGGGGCACCCGGGGTTCTTGTGTGGGGGGCGTGGATGCAGGTGGTGTAGGCGTCGAGGAAGCGGTCGCGGAGTTGGGCGTAGGCTTCGAGGGTGGAGAACTTGCGTTTGTCGGGGTCGGCGTTCAGGAAGTAGATCGTGGTGGCGATCTGGGTGCGGTTGTCGAATAGCAGGTAGATGCCCAGCGTTGAGCCTTCGAGGCGGACGCGGTCGAGGCCGTAGATTTCGAAGCCGTTGAGGCGCGGGCGGAGGACGTAGGTCATGTTGCGCTTGCTGTCGTCGCCGCGGGCGATGATGTGGTCGAAGTTGCTGATGAGGTCTCGCTTCGCCTGAAGGAAAGTAGCCGGGGGAAGATGTTCGACCTGCGCTGTGGCGAAGAAGTCTGTGCCAGGGTAGCTGAAGGAGAGATGTTCGCCGCCGAGGATGTCTACCTGGCGGGGGCCGGTGAGGGTCTGAACGGTTCGGCCGCGGATACCGGTGGGGAGAACGGATATTTCGCCGATGGTGAGACCGTCCGAGAAAGTGCAGGCGCTGTAGGGGCGGAAGATGGCGGGGGTCTGCGCGGATGTGTGAAGGGTTGTGGCGAGCGTTCCGGCGAGGATTGCGCGCTTGAGAAAGCTCATGGAGAAAGGGTAACAAATCAGGGGTTAGGGGCCAGGGATTAGGGATTAGGGATCAGGCGTAAATCTGGCCACTGCGCTGCGTGAAAGGTGCAGGCGCAGTGGCCGGATTTATTCTTAGGAAATTAGCTACTTTTTAGCGGCGGAAGACCGCTTGGCGATACGTGTGACAGAGCCGTCGGGCATAACGATGTACTTGTCGCCTGTGACCTCTTCGATGTAGGAGTTCTTGGAGCCGGCGACCAGTGTGACCTCGCGCGCGTCGGTCTGGCCGGGGGCGGTGAGGACGAAGTGCTTGCCGTCGCCTGTATCCTGCACGGGGGATTTTGCCATCATGGGAGCAGGGGTTGCCGCGGCGGCGATAGCTGGGGAAGGTGCGCTGGTGGGAGCGCTGCCGGTGAAGGCTTCAATCTTGCCGGTCTGGCGGAAGTGGACGTACTCGGGTCCCTTGATGCCGGCGATGCATTGGGAGTAAGCGTCCTGGCCGACGTTCTGGGCGATGGCGGTGGTGCTGGCGACGTTGTCGCTGTTGCGGTCTGTGCGCTGCGTCGCTCCGGTAGCGGCGGCAGTGTTGGCGCCGTTGTTGTTGCCTCCCCACCAGCCTCCATAGCCCTTGCGCGAGACAGCGCTGGTAGCCACACCGGCGGCGGCGCTGATACCGCCTTGCGCCATCTTGTCTTTATCCTGGCCGTGTTCGCGCTTGTGCAGGGTGTCCTGCTCGGTAGCCAACTGCGAACTTGCCTGGCTGCGGCAGGATGCGATCTGGTCGGCTGTGATGGGCATCATCTCCATGGTGATGCCGTCGGCTGGAGCGGCCTGAGGCGCTTGAGCGAAGGCGGGGACAAAGACGAGAGAGGCGGCGCAGAGCGCGGCGGAGACATACGAAATTCTGGATGACATGTGGTTCCTCCTGAGTGGATGCGGCTTCCATAGCGGCGGACGTCTCGCAGCGGGGACGGGGGAAGATTATCGCTTGCGGGAAGGCAGCGCAACTGAATTCTGGGCGAAGTGCTCAGTGATAGGTAATCGAAGGCCGGCACTTTGGTCTATGTGGCGGCAGCGAAATGACCGGTCTCGAATGTGCGGCCGCTATTTGGGTGGCTTCTGATTTGGGTCCGGCTTCGTCGGCGTGATGTCCTGGCCGTCGTAGTGGATGGTGACCGAGGCGCGGAAGAGTTTGTAGTCGGTGTAGCGGACTACGTTGCGCATGTGGACGTCCTGCGAGAGTGCGCCATCCTGGGCAGCGAAGTGGAGGTCGCCTTCGGCCTTGGTGTAGGTGGGAAACCAGTACTTGCCGTCGATCTGCTGGTAGTAGGTAGTGAAGGGGGGCTGGAGGTCTTCGTGGCCGCGGCGGGTGTCCTGCGGGACGGTCATGCCGTTGACGACGACGATCTGGTTGTCCTGCTGGTCGACCCAGGCTTTGCCCTGGAAGTAGTGTTTGCCCTTTTCGATGTGCTTCGGCTTGACGTCGAAGACGTAGGTGTCGAGCTCGTCGACTTTCTGGCGGCCGAGGTAGGTGAGGTCGTAGAGCGGGAGCTGCTCGGTGGTGAGGATGAAGGGGAGGCGGTTGACGATTTCGTCGAAGTCGGTGGGCGACATGATGACGCGCTCGAGGGTGTTTTGAGGGGCGAAGACTACGTGCTCTTCGCGCTGGCCCTTGGCGTTGAAGGTGATGTCGGTGACCTGCTGGTACTCGCCGTCGGGCTTGCCGGTGTCGTCGGAGATGGTGTCGACTTTGACGGACTGGCGGAAGACGTAGTTTGCGCGGGCGGCGGCGAATTCGGCTTCGCGCTTGCCCATGCGGGCGATGATTTCGGCGGGGGTGGTGCCCGTGGGGGGTGTGGGGTCGAGCGGGCCGAAGCCGTCGGCGGCGGACTTTTGTGCCGTGGCGGGGAGCGCCAACGTGAGGAACAGAGCGGCGGTGGCTGCGGTCCGGGGCAGCGACGAAATGGATTTCACGGGCACACACTCCTGCGCACCGAAACTCGGCGAGCTACAGGATAGACGTTGATTTTGGGGGAAAGGTTCTGTGGCTGGTCTAGAGGCCGAGCTCCCCTGCCCTGGCCTGCATGGCTGCGAGGCAGTTTGCGATGTGGTCTTCGACGGTGAGGCCGAGCAGCTCGGCTCCGGCGGTGATGTCTTCGCGCTTGACGGCTCGGGCGAAGGCTTTGTCCTTCATCTTCTTCTTTACGCTGGAGACTTCTACTTCCGCAATCGCTTTGGAGGGCTTTACGAGGGCGCAGGCGGTGAGGAAGCCTGCCAGTTCGTCGCAGGCGAAAAGGGCTTTGTCGAGGTGCGTTTCGGGCTTTACGCCGGAGTAGTCGGCGTGGGCGAGGATGGCGTGGAGCATCTCTTCGGGCCAGCCGTGATCGCGGAGATAGGCTACGCCGATAAACGGGTGCTCGGCGGGGGTGGGGTGGCGCTCGTAGTCGAAGTCGTGGAGCAGGCCGGCGCAGCGGTAGAGCTCGATGAAGCGGTTTGCCTCGGCGCCCGCGAGGCCAAGCCGCTCGCCTTCGCGGACGCCGTAGCTTTCGGTGCAGCAGGCTACGGCGAGGCCGTGTTTGATCAGCGACTCGCTTTGTGTCCACTCCCGCAGCAACTCTTCGGCCTTTACCGCACTAATTTCAGACATTGTCGACCCACCTAGTTACTACTTTGGTTCTCGCCTTCTTTCATACCACCTTTCTACCGGAAACGCCGGCAATTGCCCTTGACTCTTTAGGCACCCGGTGTCACTCTAGGCACATCGGTTCGCTTTCTGGTTATCGGACGTGAACTGCCGCGGTGTCCTTGCTCTGGCTACCGCCCGCATTACAAAATATGGCAACTATGATGGCGCCCCTCGGTGCAACGGCTCCCCAGCCCCAGGCTATGGGATCGATTGAACGCGAGGCCACACGTTGTAAGCACTGCAGCCTGATGCAATTTCGCACCACTGCAGAAACCTGCCGGCGCTGCAAGAAATCGTTGCTGCCGGAACAGCCGAAACTCCAGCCCACGATTGCTCTCGTACCTGATCCCGTTGCCAAGTCCGGCCACGGAGAGATCCAGGTTGCGACTGCCGTGCGCGATCTACGCCACGTCCGGAATCTGTCGCAGCGACAGCTTGCCGGCCGTATGGGTGTGCCGCGGACGTACATTTCGAAGATTGAGAACGGTAAGGCCATGCCGACGCTGTCCTCGCTGGACCGGCTGGCGCGGGCTTTGCAGGTGGACATTTCGGCGTTGCTCCGGGATGCTCCGCGGCGGCACCAGGATGAGACGGCGGTGCTGACGACCGACCCGTTCCTCGCCGAGATTGCGAAGTACGCGGAGCATCTGACGTCGACGCAGAAGTCGATCTTCCTCAACCATGTGCGGGAGATCGCGCAGGCCCATACGCGGCGCACGGCGTAACCGAACTCGGCTCCGCACAACCTCCGGCGCCGCGCGCCTCGTCCTTGGGCGAGCGTAGCGGCGCCTCTCCCTTTTCAAGAACAGGGATTAGAGATTAGAAAAGCAAGTGCGTTGGGGCGTGGGACTGGTGCCTATTCCCTACTGCCGTGCATTTGCGCTACCCTCAACAGAAGCGAGCCCTCTTGCGCGACACTTCTTCAACCCGCATCTATCAGCGCTCGAACCGGGCGCATCAGCTGTCAGCGGAAGAACGCGCTCTCTACGAGCGACTCGATCCGACGCGCATGCCGCAGCATGTGGCGATCATCATGGACGGCAATGGACGGTGGGCGGGCAAGCGGGCGCTCAAGCGGTTCCTGGGGCATCAGCAGGGTTCGGAAGCCGTACAGTACGTGGTCGAGACTGCTTCGCGGATCGATCTGCCGTGGCTGACGCTTTACGCTTTCTCGATTGAAAACAATTTGCGGCGGCCCAAGTCTGAAGTCAGCTTTTTGATGAAGCTGCTGAAGTCTTATCTGATTTCGAACGTCAAGCGGATGAACGATAACAACATTCGGATGGCGTACATTGGCCGCACGGCGGAGCTGCCTGAAGAGATTCAGGATGCGATGCGCTGGGCCGAAGAACAGACGGCCAAGAACACGGGAACGACGCTGACGCTGGCGCTCAATTACGGTTCGCGGTCGGAGATCGTTGACTCTGCACGCAGCTTGTTGCGGAATATGCTGGCGGAAGCTGAACAACGTGGGATTTCGCTGCAGGACATGCTAGCGGCGGAAGGCACCGAAGATGCTCTGCAGGCGCGCGTGAACGAAGAGCAGATCGCGGCTAATCTCTACACGGCGCACATGCCCGACCCGGATTTAGTTATTCGCACGTCGGGCGAGCAGCGGATTTCGAACTTTTTGTTGTGGCAGATTGCGTATGCGGAAATTTTTGTGACCGACCGGCTTTGGCCCGACTTTCGCGGACCGCATTTGCTTGAAGGCATTGCGGCGTATCAGCAGCGGGAGCGGCGTTTTGGCGGCCTCAAGGACTCGCAGACGGATGAGCTGGTCGAGACTCTGGAGCCCGCAGACCAGGTCGCGGCGGAGATCTCGCATCTCTCTACGAAGATAGCTGGCTGAAAGGTCTAATTGGCCGACGGCTCTTCGACATGCTCCACGACCAGCAGCTCCACTGGGGCCTTCTGGGATTCGAGCTTCAGCCCTAGCTGCTCCTGGATTGCGGTGAAGAACGAGGGCGCGGCAGAGTCGGACGGGGGAGCATCGGCTCCGCCGGTCGAAGGAGCGGAGCTCTCCGGCGTCCACTTCAAAGCCATGCTGTAGCTTCCGGTCAGGCCCGTCTTGTCCACGACGACACGCCCGCCGGTCTCAGGCTGGCGCGACAGCAGATCGGCGAGGGTGCTGATCGGCACTTCTTCGCCCGTCACCTGGCCGCGGCCTGACATCGTCATCCGGCCGCCCTTCGGTGCGCTCCCGTTTGCGGGCTCAGTTTCGAGGGCGACTGGCTTTACTGCCGCGGGCGTCATCTTGATGCCGCCCTTTGCCACCACGAGGGCGTAGATGGGGAGCACTTTCGTCTGGCGGCTCACCTTCAATTTGAACCGATCCTCCAGCAGTGACTGCAACATCAAACGCACGAGTTTTTCACGCTCGTCTTCGGGGAGATTCTTGATCCCGGCTGCCTGGTCTTCGCCCTCTTTTGCCTCGACATCGAAACCTTTGGAACCGAGAGAAGAAGGCAGACCGGAAAGCTGATCGTCGGACTTAAGGCTGTAGGCATACTGGATAAGCATCTTCAGCGGCGTGTTCTTTGTCGAGATGCTGTCGGAGGCGATCATCAACTGGATTCGGTGCGCGTCCGGCTCTCCCGGCTTTATTGAAGCGACATCAAAAGACGGCCGCGCAGGCGCTGCCGACTGGCCGCCGGAGGCCTGGGCCAAACCGCAGCCCGCACCTACAGAGCCGCCCAACACAGTGAGCATAAACAGTTTGGTGATCATGTCGCCTTGGACGCGGACGGCGTGGTTCCGTTTGTCCGCTGGCTTGAAATGGTGCCTTTTGTGACGAATGACGATGCGGCGGCGGCGGCAGGCGGCGTGTATCCTCAACCAGACCGATGAAACGTATCCTTACCGCCACCGTCCTGATCGTCGCAGTCGTTTCACTCGTACTTTTGGGCGCGCCCTGGATGGTGACCGTCTTCTCCGCCGTTGTCGCCGCGCTGGCCGCTTACGAGTATGCGCAACTGGCGAGGGCCGGCGGAAACCCCATCCCGCTGTGGTGGATGGCTGCGGCGGTTGTTTTGTTTTT
>CAZZYB010000225.1:0-6703 GCA_964658125.1 uncultured Acetobacteraceae bacterium
ACACCAGCTGGCTCGCCGGCAAGCACACCATCTTTGGTGAAGTCACCTCCGGCTACGATGTAGTAGAAAAAATCAGCAACGTACCGCGCGACGGTATGGACCGCCCCAAGACTCCGGTCGTTCTTGAGTCGGTCACCATCGAAAAGTAGTGTCTTGCCTCAATCAGAAGGCCCGCTCAATTGAGCGGGCCTTCTACCTTTCTTGTTGTGATCCCCGGAGGGGATCTGCGTCCTGACCTACGCCACGCCGATGACCGTGCAGAGCTCCTTCACCGAGTCCGCACTCTTGTTCAGCGCCGCCTGCTCGTCAGCCGTCAGCTTGATCTCGATGATCTGCTCCAGGCCCTTGGCCCCGAGCTTGCAAGGTACACCAACATACAGCCCCGAAATCCCGTACTCACCCTGCAGATAAGCCGCGCAAGGCAGAATTTTCTTCTTGTCCTTCAGAATCGCTTCGACCATCTCAACAGCCGCAGCGCTCGGGGCATAGTAAGCCGACCCGGTCTTCAGGTGCTTCACAATCTCCGCGCCACCATTGGCCGTGCGCGTTTCGAGCTCCTTCAACCGAGCCGGCTCAATCAGCTCCGTAATCGGAATTCCGGCCATGGTGGAATAGCGCGACAGCGGCACCATTGTGTCGCCATGCCCGCCCAGAACGAACGCCGTAACATTCTCCACCGACACCTTTAACTCTTCCGCGATAAACGTCCGGAAGCGCGCCGAATCGAGCACGCCGGCCATTCCGATCACCCGCTCGCGCGGTAGACCAAGCTTCTTGAAGGCCGTCTGCGCCATTGCATCCAGCGGGTTCGACACGATGATAAAAATCGCATCCGGCGAAGCCGCAAGCGCCTTCTCCGCCACATCGCTCATGATCTTGAAGTTCGTATTCAGCAAATCATCGCGGCTCATCCCCGGCTTGCGTGCAATGCCCGCCGTAATTACCACGATGTCCGAATTCGCGGTATCGGCATAATCATTTGTGCCGACGATCACGACATCTCGCTTCTCGATGGGCATGGCCTGAAGCAAATCAAGCGCCTTGCCCTGCGGCACGCCTTCCACCACATCGATCAGCACAACATCCGCAAGCTCTTTCGCCGCAATCCAGTGTGCAGCCGTAGCCCCGACATTACCCGCCCCAACGATCGTTACCTTCTTCCGCATGTCCTTCGATTCCCTCTCCAACCAGCATTTACAAGACGCCTTCCATGATAGTCGTCGGCCCACACCCTCGTCTCCCGTATGTGCGAACAGCGAACGACCCGCGTACGAGCGTACACTAGTCAGGAAACTAGTCAGGAAGGTCGAGCATGGCGACGTGGCAGCTACAAGAAGCAAAAGCTCGTTTGAGCGAAGTGGTCGACACCGCCGCGAAAAAGGGTCCGCAAGTGATCACGCGCCGAGGTGTGGAAACGGCGGTTCTAGTGTCGATCCAAGAATGGAGGCGCATGTTTGCGCCTACCCCAGCAGAGTTGCCAACGCACGAGCTGACCAATGAAGAGTTTCTAAAGTTCCTGCAATCCGCGCCTGATTTCGAGATCCCGGATCGTCACGCCGAACGCGAAGCACGTCGGAAAGCTAAACGCTGACATGTTTCTGCTCGATACAAACATCGTCTCTGAATTGCGAAAGGTTCGACCCCACGGCGGGGTTATCGCCTGGTACGCCAAGTCTCAGCAAAAAGACAGATTCATCTCCGCCGTGTCTCTCTATGAGTTGCAAAAGGGTGTCGAACAAACGCGCAAGCAGGATATTCAAAAGGCTTTCGAGCTCGACATCTGGATTTCCCGACTACAGCGAACCAGCAAAATATTGCCACTCGGAGGCCTTGAGGCTCGCATGGCGGCACAGCTCATGCGAGGCCTCTCAGAAGAATTGCTGGAAGACGCGATGATAGCTGCGACCGCCGTAGTTCATCGTCTTACCATTGCCACTCGCAACACTCGAGACTTCGAGCGCTTTGGGGTCACGCTGGTAAATCCTTTCGAATTCAATTGAGGTAGAACTACCCCATATTCTCGATCATCCGGCTGGCAAACTCGCTCGTCTTAGCCTTGGTAGCGCCCTGCATCTGCCGCTCGAAGTCGTACGTCACAAACTTCTGTGCAATCGTCTTTTCCATCGAACTCTCGATCAAACGCGCAGCCTTCGGCCACCCGATGAAGTCGAACAACATCACGCCCGACAGGATCACCGATCCGGGATTGATGACGTCCTTATCCGCATACTTGGGCGCCGTGCCGTGCGTCGCTTCAAACACCGCATAGCCATCGCCGATGTTCGCGCCGGGAGCGATCCCAAGCCCGCCAACCTGCGCCGCCGCCGCGTCTGAAATGTAGTCGCCGTTCAGGTTCGTCGTGGCAAGCACGCTATAGTCGCTCGGACGAATGATGATCTGCTGAAAGATCGAGTCGGCAATACGGTCGTTCACCATGATCTTCGACTTCCACTTTCCGCCGCCGTGGGTCGCGCCAATCGCCGCAACCACGTCCTTCACTTCCTGCACGATCCCTTCGCCAAACTCCTTGGCCGCAAACTCAATCCCGGGCTCAACCAGCGCGGCATTTTCTTCCGGCGTCAGGTTCGGATTTGCGTCCAGATTCCCGAGGATCCAGCTCTCCCGCTCAGTCACGATGTGGTCCCGGAACTCTTCAGTCGCGACCTCGTAACCCCACTCCCGGAACGCGCCTTCCGTAAACTTCTGGATGTTGCCCTTGTGCACCAGCGTCACGGTCTTGCGTCCGCTCGAAACGGCGTACGCAATCGCCGCGCGCACCAGCCGCTTGGACCCTGTAATCGAGATCGGCTTGACGCCCACACCGGAGTCCAGCCGAACCTTCTTCTTCGTGCCCTTGAGCATTTCGTCGTTCACGAATGCGATGAACTTCTGCGCCTCCGGCGTCCCTTCGCGGAACTCGATGCCCGCATAAATGTCTTCCGTGTTCTCCCGGAAGAGCACGATGTCAAGGTCCTCAGGACGCTTCACGGGGCTCGGCACGCCGGCGTAATACTTCACCGGCCGCACGCACTGGTACAGATCCATCAACTGCCGAAGCGCCACATTCAGGCTGCGGATCCCACCACCCACTGGCGTAGTCAGCGGTCCTTTGATCGACACGCGAAAGTCGACCGTGGCCTTCACCGTATCGTCAGGCAACCAGTTCTGATTCTTGCGATAGCTCTTTTCACCCGCCAGAACTTCATACCACTTCACAGCCCGCTTGCCGCCATAAGCCTTCGCGACCGCCGCATCGAACACCCGCTGCGAAGCCTTCCAGATGTCGCGCCCCGTGCCGTCGCCTTCGATAAAGGGAATGATCGGGTTGTCGGGAACGGTGTACTTACCGTCGTTGTACTCAATCGCCTGACCATCTGCCGGCACTGGAATGTCGTTATAGCTCGCTTGCATGTTTAGTGTTGCTCCCATCTGGAATGTTCAAAAACTATCATCCACGCACGCCGGCTGGCAAAGCGGCAGGCCCGATAAACGCCCTCCACAAAGCGAAATGCCACCTCCGGAGAGGTGGCATTTCAGGTTAGATCGTTGCTTGATTACGAGCGCGAACATTCATGCAAAACCGTCGCGACGCTCGTCCCTCAACTGGGTTCAAGCGACTAGCCGGCACTCCCTGTGCAGGTCACCGCTTCGACAGCCTTTGAGCTAAGCGCGGAAAATCTTGCGGCGAGCCGCGCCCAGAGCACCCAGTACGCCGGTTCCGAGAAGCAACAGGCTGGACGGCTCAGGAGTTGGAGCCACCACAGACAACTGGAGACCTGTAGTGTCGTAGTCGTAATTGCCGGGATAAGCCACATTGAAGGTCAGGGTCTGACCCGCAGCAAGATACTGCGCGAATGTAAAGCTCACCGGAACATAGTTGATTGACGAAATGGCCGTCGGTCCCAGCAGCGCCGTGCTTCCGTCGTAAATGGAAACGATGACACCGTTACCGCCGCCCACAACCTTGTCCAGGCGCTCGAACAGGCCCGTCGCGGTGTACACGCCCGAGGAGGGCGCCGTGAACATCAGGGTTGCCGCCAGGGTCGCAGAGTTACCCGGATGCAGCAGCAGATCGGTCGCGGGAGCGCGTGTGGTGCTGATGTCCGCCCCCGACGCGTTGTAACCGACGATCGGCTGGAACCCGTTAGTGCCAGTGCTATCGGCCCAGAGGACGGCTGTGCCACTCGTGGCCACATGATCATCGAGGAAAAAAGAGGATCCAGGTACGCCTCCTCCGTAGCTCCAAACACCGTTCGGATTGCCGTGGGTTGTCGAAAATTGTGTCACTGCGTTGTAGGTGACAGGGCTTGCCACTGCGGTGACAGGCAGGGCGGCTGCAAGCAAGAGAGCAGGAATTAGGAGGCGCATACCTAACTCTCTCATTGCAATGTCAATAACGGCATTGGGTTAGGACAAATCTTTGGTAATAGATGACTGGTTACTGTGAAGCAGTAATCGGCGAGTTACAGCAGCAGCGCCCCGGCCCAACGACCGGGGCGCGCGCTACAGGTTCCTGCCGTGTGAGGCTTCTACCTAGAACTGGTTCCACAACAGCTGGTTGTAGACATCGTGGTGGAACTGCACCTCTGCCGGTTTCACAATCGTCCCCAGCAGCCGCGCACAACGGTCCGCGGAAGCCTGTTTCAGCTCCGCGTACCGCGCCTTCACGTCTTCGCCGAGAAGTGTCGTCGTCCACTCCGATTCGCGGAAGCTCTCCAGCGCCGTGTAGATGTTGTCCGGCAGATACCGCTCTGCCTGGCGCAGGTTCTTGATCTTCGACGTATCGCCATGCAGGCCGCTCTTGAAGATCGAGTACAGCACCATGTAGGGATTCGCATCCGGTCCAACCGAACGCACTTCCACACGCGCCGACTTTTCATTGCCAATCGGAATGCGGATCATCGACCCGCGATCCACCGCGGACGCCTTGATCTGGTTCGGAGCCTCAAAGTGCGGATCGAGCCGGCGATAAGCGTTCACGCTCGCATTCAGCAGCAGGCAGATATCGTTGCCATGCGTAAGAATTCGGTCGACAAACTGCCACGCCGGCTTCGAAATTTTCTCCTGCCCATTCGGGTCCCAGAAGATGTTCTTGCCGCCCTTGGTGATCGACACGTTCGTATGCATGCCGCTGCCGTTCACGCCCACAACTGGCTTGGGCAAAAAGCTCGCCGTCATGCCCATCTGGTTCGCCACCTGGCGGCAGATCAGCTTGTAGAGCTGAATCGTATCCGCGGCCGCGACCACCTCGCCATACGAGTAGTTGATCTCGAACTGCGACGGCGCGACCTCCGGATGGTCCTTTTCATTCTCGAATCCCATCGCCCGCTGCACTTCGGCCACGGTGTCGATAAACTCGCGCAGCGGATCGCCCGGCAGTGAGTGATAGTAGCCGCCCTTGTTCACGTAGTCGAAGCTGCCGGTCTGGTTGAAATTGCGCTCCGCATCGATCCCTTCGAACAGGAAACCTTCAATCTCATTCGCCGCATTCAGCGTGTAGCCGCTCTTTTCGAACATCTCGCTCGAGAAGTCTTTCAGCACGCCGCGCAGGTCGCCCAGGTAATGTCCGCCGTTCTTGTCGATTACTTCGCCGAAGATCAGACACTTGCCCGACCCGAACACATCGCCAGGAGCCCAGTAGAACGCGCTCCAGTCCAGCCCCAGCCGCAGATCGCTTTCGCGCTGTGCTGTGAAACCACGAATAGAGGACCCGTCGAACGTCAGATTGTCGTAGCTCTTCACCAGGAATTTCTTGTCGTAGTCCAGCATATGCAGCCGGCCTTCGAGATCGGAGAACATCACGGTCACAGCCTTGATGCCCTTCTCGTCGGTCAGGTACTTCAACCGTTCTTCCTGAATCTTGTGAGCCGCGACGCGGTCCTTGCGTTGCTGTTTCGCATTGAGGTTCAGCTCTTCCAACTCTTCGTAGGACAACTCCAGAAAATTGCGGAATTCACTCGACATGGCACTCCTTCAGGTGACAGCGATCGCTGCCGTGGGGATGAAATGGTTGGTGCGGTCGATGCAGCCTGCATCGAAGAAATGGGTGAACTTATCCCACTTGTGAAATTACCAGAAACACGCTGTCAAGCTCCACTTCCTGCACGCCTCGCCGCCTCGCTTTCCCGTGATTTGTGAATTCTTTCCCTCCCCTCTGGCTTTCCACTCACCGCCGGTCCATGCGTGCGATAATTTAAGACTGTGCCGCAGCAGCCCTGCGCACGCTTCGGCCGTTACGGCTATCCACTGGAGGGTTTCAGACATTGGGCATGAACATGGTTCCTACGCGCCTTTTTTTCACCAAGGGCGTTGGCAAACACAAGGAGCGTCTCACCTCCTTTGAAATGGCACTTCGCGACGCAGGCATTGCCGCGCAAAACCTCGTTCGGGTCTCGTCGATCTTTCCGCCACACTGCAAACTCATCCCCCGCAAAGAGGGCCTGAAGTTCCTCAACCCCGGCGAAGTCGTCTTCGCCGTAGTCGCGGAGAACTCCACCCGTGAAGCGCACCGCCTCGTTGTCTCATCGATCGGCGTCGCCATTCCTACCGATAAGGCCACCTACGGCTACCTCTCCGAGCACCACAGCTTCGGCGAAACCGAAGACCAGGCCGGCGACTACGCCGAAGAGCTCGCCGCGGAAATGCTCGCGACCACGCTCGACGTGGACTTCGACCCCGACAAGAGCTGGGACGAAAAGAAGGA
>CAZZYB010000226.1:0-6657 GCA_964658125.1 uncultured Acetobacteraceae bacterium
TCCGGCGGGCGCCGTACTTTGACGGCATACCGGCCAGGCCTGCCCCGGTGGCTGATATTCAGGGGGCGCGCGTGCTCGCCGTGCTCGGGGACAGCGTGACGACCGACCACATCTCTCCGGCCGGGTCCATCAAGGCCAACGGGCCGGCCGGCCTCTACCTGAGCCAGCATGGCGTCAAGGTCTCCGACTTCAACTCCTACGGGTCGCGCCGCGGCAACCATGAGGTCATGGTGCGCGGCACGTTTGCGAACGTCCGGCTGCGCAACAAACTCGCACCGGGCACTGAAGGCGGCGTGACGCGTCTATTGCCGGAGGGCACGGGGATGTCGATCTACGACGCCAGCGTCAAGTACGCCGAGCGCGGCGTTCCGCTGGCAATCCTCGCCGGCAAGGAGTACGGCTCGGGTTCGTCGCGCGACTGGGCGGCGAAGGGGCCGCGGCTGCTCGGCATCAAGTTCGTCATTGCTGAAAGCTACGAACGCATTCACCGCTCCAACCTGGTCGGGATGGGCATCTTGCCGCTTCAGTTTCAGCACGGTGAGAGCGTCGAATCACATTGCCTGACAGGTGAGGAAACGTTCACGCTCGGAGCGCCGGGAGACCTGAAGACGATGCTCGACGAGAAGTTCGCTAACGGCAAAAACATCATCGTGATCGCGACCTCACCCGACGGCGAAGTAACGGAGTTCCCCGTCACCGTGCGCATCGATACGCCTCAGGAAATCCTCTACTACCAGCACGGCGGGATTTTGCAGTACGTGCTGCGGCAGTTGGCGGGGAAGGCGTAGGTCAGGAGTGAGATGTCAGCGCGGACGCAAGTTGAAGCCTGGCAGGTAAATGCAGGCTTCGTCCGCTTCTGGATCTCTTGATGCTGAGGTGAAACGCGTAGGGTCGACGAAGTAGCACTCGCCGTCGCGGTGGTCGCGCGGCGAGAAGAAATCATCCGGCGGCCGCTCGATACTGGGTCATACTAGGAATCAGTTTTCAACCACGCCGCGAGCTTGACCGCGAGCCTATCCGCCGGAGCGACCACCGACCTTGCCGCCCACGAGCCAGCGCCGCCAGATTTTTGCTACCAAATCGATCGACAAGCTCATTTCGGACTCCGAGCGACCCGAACACTCGCTCAAGAAGACGCTGGGTCCGATCTCGCTGACCGCGCTGGGCATCGGCGCCGTCATTGGCTCGGGCATCTTCACGGTCATTGGGACGGCGATTGGCGGCAATCCCTCGCAGACGGTTTCGTGGGCGAAGTCTCCCATCATCGACCTCATCCTGGGGGCACTTCATGGGCACCTCGGAGCTGTCGCCGGACGCCCCGGTGCCGGTCCCGCCCTGGCTCTCTCACTGCTTCTGGTTGCGGTCGTTTGCGGGCTCACCGGCCTTTGCTATGCCGAACTCGCCAGCATGATCCCCATCGCCGGCTCTGCTTATACCTACACCTACGCCACTATGGGCGAGCTCATCGCGTGGATCATTGGCTGGGACTTGATTCTCGAATACGCCTTCTCCAACATGAGCGTGTCCGTAGGATTTGCGGCGCACGTTGTCGACCTGATGGACTGGCTCGGGATCCATCTCGACCCCAAGTGGCTCTCCCCTGCCTTTCTACCTCAAGGCCTCAGCGATCTGGCCGGCAACACCGTCTTCCCAGAAGGCTGGCACTTCGGCTTCGACATCCCGGCATTCATCATCGTGCTTCTGCTGACCGTGGTGCTTGTCCGCGGGATTCGGGAGTCGGCCCGCACCAACAACATCATGGTGCTGATCAAAATCATCGCCATCCTGCTCTTTGTCTTCTTCGGGCTCAGCTTCATCCACCCTGCCAACTATCACCCCTTCATGCCGAATGGCTTCACCGGCGTGCTCGCGGGCGGCTCCATTATTTTCTTCACCTACATCGGCTTCGATTCCGTTTCGACGGCCAGCGAGGAGTGCAAGAACCCAAGGCGCGACGTGCCCATCGGCATCATCGCGACGCTGATCGTCTGCACCATCCTGTACGTCGGCGTAGCCATGGTCCTTACCGGGATGGTGCCGTGGAAGTCCATTGCGGGCGATGGCGCCCCTGTGGTCACGGCTCTCAAGCGCGTGTCGCTGATGCCCGGCGGCCACCGTCTGCATATCGTGCGCCTGTTTGTGCTGATGGGCGCCATTGTCGGCATGATTTCGTCGATACTAGTTTTTCAGCTAGGGCAGGCCAGAGTCTGGTTCGCCATGTCCCGCGACAAGCTGCTGCCCGACGTCTTCTCCTCGCTCCACCCGAGGTTTCGGACGCCGGCGTTCGCGACCTGGTTTGCCGGCATTCTGGTGGCTATTCCGTCGGGCCTCTTCGACGTGGGGTCGCTTGCGGAGATGTCCAACATCGGCACGCTGTTCGCGTTCGTGCTCGTCTCCATCGGCGTCATCGTTCTGCGGTACAAAGACCCCACCCGCCGCCGCGGATTCCGTGTCCCCTTCGGCCCAGTGATCCCTGTCCTCAGCATCATCTTCTGCGTGCTTCTGATGGCCGGCCTTCCCGCGATCACCTGGGTACGATTCTTCGTCTGGCTGGCGATCGGGCTCGTCGTTTACTTCTTCTATTCGCGGAAGCGGAGTGAGTTCTATAAAGGGTAATGGCATTCTGGCTCAAACTTGATACTGCCGCGAAACTGGCTATTGTTCCGCGTCCACGCGGAGAAGATTGGCTTGACGACGAGGTTCATAGTCTGCGCAAAGATGGAGTCGACGTACTTGTATCTTTCCTGACTTGCGAAGAAGAAGACGAACACGGTCTGAATAACGAAGCGATGCGATGCCAAGAGGTTGGCATTGAGTTTCGGAACTTCCCTATCCCTGACCGGCAGTTCCCGGAGTCATCCAAGGCATTTCGCAGCTTTGTTGAGGAATTGCGCGTGCAGTGGCTTCGGGGCCGCAACATTGGTGCTCACTGTAGAGCCGGGATAGGTCGATCCTCCCTGCTGCTTGCCTCGCTGCTGTGTATCGAAGGATATTCGGCAGACGATGCCTTCGAGTTTCCGGACACACCTGAGCAGGTTGAGTGGGTTCGAACGTTCAACTCTTCGGCTTGAACATCCGCGGATCGAACCGGAACGGTTCCGTCTCCAGTACACGAATCTTCTTCGCGTCCGGATGCTCCGGATTCACCAGCGCATTCCACTCGCCCGGAACGATAACAGAAGGCACCAGCAGCAGCAGCGACGTTCGCTCCCTTACCCATTCATCGCCCAAACCGCGCGTCTCCGGATGGTTGAAGCGCCAGTTCTTAGAAAGCCGCGCTAGCAAGTCACGCGGTTGACGCTCCAGCGCGCTGGGATCCACCGGAATTTCTGCCGTAACCCGCACGAGGTCTTCGGGCCGTTGATCCGCCGATAGATGAACAAACACTTCCAGGATGGCGAGGGACAAGCTTTCCGCGGCATACGCCATCGGCACGCCCTTCGAATTCCATCGCGCGGAGGCCATGCGCCCACCTTCGCCTGAGTATGCCGTTGCAGCATGGCGCTCGCGGCAAATTCGCCACACCCGCATCAGCTGAACATTCCGTAGTCGATGCGGTACAGCACTTCTTCCACCGTCCTGGCCCCCGCATCGGTGTCCAGGAGCTCCAGCGGCACTTCATCGCCCAGGGCGAGGTTCGGCGTCTGCATCCAGCGCGCAGCCTTCTCCGGGCGTCCGAACGTATCTTCCGCCTTGGCGAAGATGCGGGCCAGCCGCATCGTTCGGTCGCTTTCATCTCTGGTAAGCCGCTGATCACTCGCCAGTCTTCGGCTTAGTGTCCGCTCCGAAATCCCCAGGATTGCTGCCAGCCGTTTCTTGTCGACTCCGAGCCTTTCGGACAATTCAAGGAACGCTGCCACCGGCAAGCCTTCGCGCGTCAGTTCGGTCAGGTCAGCTCGCTCGGCCTGCAGTCCTTTGAAGACCTTCCGCCCACCCATCACCGCGGTGATTGCTGCTACTGTCATACGCCAATTGTCCTCTTCACTTCGCCATTTGGCAACCGCGGTCTTAGGCTGAATTCTGGCATCCAATCCTCCATGCCGTCCACCTTCCTCACCGCCGAGTGGCGCAAGCTGATCATGGCGCAGTACACCGTCGATCCATCGACGCTCGCGTTTTGGCTTCCAACCGGCGTTGAACTCGACCTCTACAGAGGCCGCTGTTACGTTTCGCTGGTGGGGTTCCTGTTCGATGAAGTGCGGGTCAAGGGGATCCGGATCCCCTTCCACACGTGTTTTGAGGAGATCAACCTGCGGTTCTACGTCCGCCGTACGGAGTCGGACGGGACACATGAGCGCGGCGTGGTGTTTGTGCGCGAATTCGTGCCGAAGCCCGCGATAACGACCATTGCGCGGCGGATCTACGAGGAGCCTTATGCGACGCTGCCGACGCGCTCCAGCATCGAGTCGAAGGCGCATCGGCTCAACGTGCGCTACGACTGGCGTTACCGCAAGGTGTGGCACTCGCTTGCTGTCGAAGCGGCCGCGGAGGCCAAACCCATTGCGGCCGGGAGCGAAGAGGAGTTCATCACCGAGCATTACTGGGGCTATACGAAACGCAAGAATGGAAGCACCTCGGCGTACCAGGTGGAGCATCCGCGGTGGAAGGTCTACCCGATCATCCGCTACGCGATCGCGGCGGATTTTGCCGCGCTTTATGGGCCGGCGTTTGCGCTGCTCAACCAGCAATCACCGGCTAGCGTGCTGCTGGCGGAGGGATCGGCGGTCAGTGTTCATTCGGGCTTTCGTCTGCCGGCGTTGCGACCGGACGGCTCCTGAAACGTCTAATCTCTCAGTAGAGGGAGTTGCATCATGAGAACCATCGACGCCTATCAAACCGGGGGAGCGATCCGGACGGACACTGCGAGCCTGTTGAGCCGCGTGCTCTGGATCACTACGGCCGGCTTCCTCTTTACCGCTGTCGGAGCCTACATTGCGCCGCCGACGCTCGGGCTGAGCTACATGCTGGTCATCCTGCTGAACTTTGGCCTGATCTTTGCGATCAGCGCGGCGGCGCGGCGCTCGAATGGCTTGGCGCTGGTGCTGTTCTACGTATTCACCACGCTGATGGGCGTGCAGATCAGCCCGATCCTGAACCACTACCTGCACAGTGCTGGCGGCCAGACCGTTGTCTTTCAGGCTGCTGTGACTACAGCGCTCGGAATGGCTGTGATGGCCATTGTGGCGCAGTTTGCGCGGTTCAACTATATGAAGGTAGCCAGCATTGCGATGTATGCGCTGCTGGGCCTGATCGTCATTGGTTTGCTCAGCATGTTCGTCCACTTCGTGAGCCCGGGAATTTATGCGTGGCTTACGCTGGTGATCTTCAGCGTGCTGCTGCTGGTGGATTTCATGCGTCTGCGCGACCGCGGGTCAGAGTTCGGTGCGGTGCAGATGGCGCTGTCGATCTACCTTGACGCGTTGAACATCTTCCTGGCGCTGCTGCAGATCTTCGGCAATGGCGGCGGAAGACGCGATAGCCGCTGGAGCTAGCTGATGGGCGAGGCTACACTGGAGTGATGCCTCGCCGTTCCACCGCAACTGAAACCCAGCCCGACCCGACAACCTGGCTTCGCGGCCTTCCAAAGGCAGAGCTTCACCTGCACCTCGAGGGCTCGATTACACCCGAGACGCTCGTCGAGCTATCGCGTGTGAACGATGCGCAGCCATTGACGCTGGCGGAAGCGAAGCTGGTCTATAGCTACACCGACTTTCCCAGCTTCCTGATGAGCTTCAAGGCCGTCACCGAGCGGCTGCATACGGCGACTGACTACGAGACGATTACCTACAACATGGTGCGCGACCTTGCGGCGCAAGGCGTTCGCCACGCTGAGGTTTATCTTTCCATCGGCATTCTGTACAAGCATGGCCGGCTCGATGTGGACCATGTCATGGCCGCGGCGGAACAGGGACGGCAACGAGCCGAGCGCGATTTCGGCGTGTCGCTGCTGTGGATCATCGATGCCGTGCGGCACTTTGGGATAGACGAATGCGCTCGCGTGTTCGCCAAGGCTGCGGCGCTCCGGCGGCTTTATCCGAGCGTCGTCGGGATCGGCATCGGCGGGGATGAAGCGCGGGGGCCGGCGCAGGACTTTCGCGAGATTTTTGCCGAAGCCAAGGACGCCGGTCTGCACCTTACCTGCCACGCGGGCGAGTCGACTGGGCCGCAGAGCATCTGGGCTGCGATCAACATCGGTGCTGAGCGTATTGGTCATGCGCTTTCGGCGGTCGAAGATGCTGACCTGATCGCCGTTCTCGCCGAGAAGCAGATTCCGCTGGAGCTGAATGTTACGTCGAACCTGAAGACGGCGTGCTGCCCTTCGCTGTTTGAACATCCGGCGCGGCACTACTTCGAGGAGGGGCTGATGATTACGCTCAACTCCGACGATCCGCCGTTCTTCGGTGCGAACCTGCTGGACGAGTACCTTCTGGTTCATCGCGAGTTTGAGTTCTCGCTCGACCAGATGCGGGAGCTTGCGGCGAACTCTATCGAGGCGAGTTTTTTGCCGCCGGAGCGGAAGCTGGCGCTGCTGGGCGAAATCGAAAGTTACGGCTGGTAAAGGCCCCCCATCTAAAGTATGCAAAGTATTCGCAACATGGGACTTAAGTCTGGACTTAGGTACACTACTTCTGCCTCAAATAGAATCGCCCGGCGTGG
>CAZZYB010000227.1:0-6636 GCA_964658125.1 uncultured Acetobacteraceae bacterium
TATGAGGAAAAACACCACGCAATCGCTCCGCCTGATCCAGTGTCCGCCATACTTTTTCGAATGGAGCAGCAGGAGCTCTCACGCCGCGATCTGGAACCCTTAATTGGAAGTCGTGCCCGAGTTTCCGAGATTCTCAGCCGCAAGCGCAATCTAACCTTGCCAATGATCCGGCGACTCCGCTCTGGCCTTAACATTTCCGCGGATATTTTGATCGGACCCAGGACTTCCGATGACCCCCGGCAGAAAGCTAAGAGAGCTGCCGGCCGCGCTTAGCCCCAGGCAGCCGGTGCCGCTTCGAGTTCTGCTTCATGCTCCAGTGGAGCTTCTTCCTGCGGTGCGTTGGCGCGTTCCGTGAAGAAGATTTCTACCTTGTCCATCACGTCGGCGCCGCGCTTGGCTTCGAAGATCCGGCGGCGGAGAACCGCACCGCCGGGGACGCCGTGGGTGAACCAGCTGGCGAACTGCTTCATGCGGCCGATGGCGTCGCGCTGGGCGCTCTCGTGGTTGCGCTTGAGGCGCTTGGAGAGGTCGTCTTCGGCGGGGCCGAGGACTTCGGGATGCTCCGCTACTTCGTGCATCAGGCGCTCGAAGTAGTCGCGGATCATGCGGTAGCGGTCCATCTCCGTCGGCTTGTCGTAACGCTTTGTGGCGGTGTACTGCGCGATCTGGCGGAAGATCCACGGGTTCGCAGGGGCGGCGCGGCCGATCATAACGGCGTCGCAGCCGGTCGCGTCCACCATCGCGGCGGCGTCTTCAGGCGAGCGAATGTCGCCGTTGCCGATGACGGGAATCTTCACGGCGTCCTTTATGGCGGCGATGTACTCCCAGCGCGCGTTGCCGGAGTAGCCATCTTCGCGGGTGCGGGCGTGCAGCGCGACGGCGTTCAGGCCGCAGTCTTCGGCCATCTTGGCGAGTTCGACGCAGACGATGTTCTTGTCGTTCCAGCCCATGCGGAACTTGACGGTGAAGGGAATGTCGATTGCTCCACGGACGCGCTCGAAGATTTTCTGGATGAGCGGAAGGTCGCGCAGCAGGCCGCTTCCGCCGTTGCAGGCGACGACGCGCTTGGCCGGGCAGCCGAGGTTGAGGTCGACGATGTCGAAGCCCCAATCGGCGCAGATGCGGGCGCTTTCGGCGAGCGTTTCGGGATTGGAGCCGAAGATCTGCGCGGAGATCGGGTGCTCGTCCTCGTAGTAGGTGAGGTAGCGCTTGCGCTTGGTTTCGCGCATGCGGGAGAGGCCGTCTGCGGAGGTGAACTCCGTCATGATCAGGCCGCAGCCGGAGACTTCGTTCGAGGTCTCGGCGTCGACGTTGGTCTCCGCGGTTTCGGCGGAGAACATCGACGCGTTCTTGATGAAGCGGCGGAAGACCGTGTCCGTGACGCCGGCCATGGGGGCGAGCACCGTGGCGGGTGCGATGCGGACGCCGCCGATGTGGAACTCGGCGGGGACGCGGGCTTCCTTCGGCATCTCGCGTGCCGGTTCAAGGATGGCGATATTGTCCCACTGCTTCTGCATGTTGATGTCTCAAATGAAAGGCCCCCGCTGCTGCGGAGGCCTCTCGGTTGCTTGCTTGCCGCTTATTTGGCGGCTTCGGCCTTCTTGCCTTCGTCGGATTTGGCGAACTTGCGGCGGAAGCGCTCGATGCGGCCGGCGGTGTCGACCAGCTTCTGCTTGCCGGTGAAGAACGGGTGGCAGGCATTGCAGATTTCGACGACGATGTCGCCCTTATGGGTGGAGCGCGTCACAAACTGGTTTCCGCAGGCGCACTTGACGTTGGTATCAGCGTAATTGGGGTGAATTCCTTCTTTTGGCACGGTGTTTCTCCTTAGCATTCCCGCCGCAGAACGGTTCGCTTGCCGGGGCGCCGGGTCCAGGTGGATTCACTGAAAGGGCGTGGGCCGACATCGATGTTCCTGTCGCGCTGCGAGCTTGGGCCCCGTCTCCCGGGGCTTCAGGCGCTTTTATTAGTTTACCATCAGCGGTCGGTGTGCTACCCCCCGGGGGGGGGACCTGCCCCATACTTTTGGGACCAAAGTCTTGAGAAGGCGAGAGTTGAGTCTGGACTTGTGTAAGTCCTCCTTCTGGCGAAGGAGGATTAAGCGGCTTTCTGGAGGGGTCGCTTGTCAAGTTTTGCTGGACGGTGCGGGATTTCGCACAGGGTTGAGAAGGGGCGGGGCTGCGATACTGGAGCCAGCATGCCTGAAGTCTGCCTCATCTGCAACGGTTCCGGAATGCGCTTGATCGAGCGCCCTGACGGCTCGCGTGCGGCCGCCGACTGCACCTGCCGCGTGACGCGACGGGCGGCGCGGCTGATCGAGCAGGCTAGGATCCCGCAGCGCTACGCCCACTGCACGCTGGAGGATTACGAGACGGCGTTCCCTTCTGCTGACCGCTCGCTGGGCAAGGCGCTCTTGCAGGCTCGGAATTTTGTGAAGGCTTATCCGCTGGAGACCGAAGGCAAGGGACTGTTGCTGACCGGGTCTATCGGCGTCGGAAAGACGCACCTGGCGGTGGGGATGCTGCAGGCTTTGATTGCCGAGCGCGGGGCGAGGGGGCTGTTTGTCGACTATCGCGACCTGCTGAAGCAGGTGCAGAACTCCTACAACAAGAACGTTTCCGCCACCGAGTTGGAGGTGCTGGCGCCGGTCTTTGACGCCGAAGTGCTGGTGCTTGACGAACTTGGCGCGTCGAAGCCGACGGACTGGGTGTGGGATACGGTCGCGCACATTCTGAACACACGCTACAACGACCGGCGGACGACGATTATTACGACGAATTATGCCAACCTGGCGCCGGGTGATGGGCAGGCGACGGGGCCGAAGGCGGCGGTTCGCGAAGAGACGCTGGGCGATCGGATTGGGGAACGCATGCGGTCTCGGCTGCAGGAGATGTGTGTTGCTGTTGACGTGCATGGCGCCGACTTCCGCCAGGGCGTCGCGCGGGCGCGATTCGGGTGAGGCGTTGTATCATCCGCTTGTAGCTGGGTGTCCGTAACACGGGCATTCCGGCCGGGCGAATTTCATGGGCACAAATCCTTCCAATCCGCAGCCTTCGGGCATGTTCTCGGGGCCTCCTGCCGAGCGCCGCTTCCCTACTACCGCCGTGACGATTGCTGGCGTCGGCGTGGTGATTTTGCTGGGTTTCCTGCTGTTGATGAAAGCCCGCGGGCCAGCCGATCCGGGGCCGACATCCGCCTCCGCGGTGCATACCAGCACCATGCAGCCGCTCGATCCAAAGGCTGCCACCATCGGGTTCACTGACATTGCGATGAGCGAGTCCACTTCGCTTTCGGGCGGTAAGGATATGTACATCGACGGCCACGTTTCCAACCATGGCCAGACGTCGGTCACCGGCATCACGGTGCAGGTAATTTTTCGCAATGACGAGGCGATGCCGCCGCAGATTGAGACGCTCCCCGTGTCGCTGATTCGGACGCACCAGCCTTATGTGGATACGGAGCCGATCAGCACCGACCCTCTCGGCCCGGGCGCTGAACGGGAGTTCCGCCTGACGTTCGAAAATATCGCTTCGAACTGGAATCAGCAGATGCCGGAGATCCACGTCATTCGGGTGCAGACGCCGTAAGTCGTTTAGCGACATTTCGGACTGCCCAAATTGACCGAATCCAGATAATTTCCACTCACAACTCAAATCCGAAATCTGCCGTGCGTCGTTAAACCAACAGAAGCGCGGGGCTCGGGCCCGCAGTATTGGCTCCCGCTTGGCGTACCCGCCTCGAAAGGTTTGGCGATCGTGGCTCAATGGGCACACGACGTCGACGACCTCTCCTAACCAGAGAGAACCAAGGCAGATTGGCCCCCAGAAATGGGGGCCCTTTTTTAGGGACTAGGGATTAGAGGTTAGGGATCACTGCTATGCAGTCGATCTCGACCAGGGCGTCCTTGGGCAGGCCAGCTACCTGGACGGTGGAGCGCGCGGGCGCTACGACGCCCTCCGCCGCAAAAGACTTCCCATAAAGCTCGTTCATGGCGGCGAAGTCCTTCATCTCTTTGAGGAAGACGGTCGTCTTGATTACCTGGGAGAAGTCGCTTCCAGCTTCGGCGAGGACTGCGGCGAGATTTTTGAGCACCTGGGTGGTCTGCTCGGCGATGCCGCCGGAGACGAGGTTGCCGGTGGCGGGGTCGAGGGCGACCTGTCCCGAGGTGTAGAGCATGTTGCCCACGCGGACGGCCTGGGTGTAAGGGCCGATGGCGGCGGGAGCGTTCGGCGTGGAGACGGCGGTCTTGGTCTGGCGCGGCATGGAGCGATTGTCGCGCAGCGGGTGCGGGGATGTCTATTACAAGGCAACATTCCGCGCTTCGCGGATTTGCTCGATCCACAATTCGAGGGTCAGGTCTTCACGTTTAGGAACGCCGAGCAGTGGACGGAGTTCGGTGCGATAGCGCGCCCGCAGGAGGTCGATGTCGAAAGGTAGATGAACACCGAGATAGACGACATCCTGACGGTCTCTCGGGCTATTGCGTTCAATTTTGGAGAGCGCCAGATCGTATGGGTCTGCGGCCATCAGGATGAGGTGCTCGTAACATCCAGGAAAG
This sequence comes from uncultured Acetobacteraceae bacterium, assembly GCA_964658125.1. Classification (GTDB taxonomy): domain Bacteria; phylum Acidobacteriota; class Terriglobia; order Terriglobales; family Acidobacteriaceae; genus Granulicella. The sequence goes on from CAZZYB010000227.1 coordinate 4,559, forward strand.
ATCTCCGTGAGCCGATCCTCATACTCATACGGAATTGGAGCGATGCCCACTAGTTCGAGGTAGACGCCGAACTTGTGATGTAGAGCGCCGCCTACGCCTCCAAGGGAAAGCAACTGTTGACGGACGGCGGCAGTGGTTTCACCTGCAGAGATGTCGAGCACGTCGATGTCGCCGGTAAATCGCGTCATTCCATAGACGGTCGTGACGACGAATCCGCCAATACAATCGAGGCGGGTTGGCTTCGTCAGGACTTGATCAAGTGCCGAGAGGAAGGATTGCCACGGTTCGGGCGGACGGCTAGACATAGACGTGATCAAGGTGCGAAAGCTTCAAATCGGTTAGCAAGTTCCATCGAGTAGCTAACGGAACGCTGTGCGTCCGGAGCCACGTGCGCTCCGCGGAGCCCATCGAACCGCTGCAGAGTGTGTCTTCAGCCGCAAGCAGAGAAGCGGCTAAAGTCGTCGCTTTGTCAGCCAGAAGGGCAGCCCTTTTTGGCTTTGCTGAGCGCACGGCCGCCTCTTCTGCCAGGTTCAGTATGAAGCCCAGGCGGTTCTGGCGGTTACGCAATTTAGCCTCGCGCAAGAGCCATTCCCAATTCAGGTCCGGGAAGGCCAGCGGCAGCCAGGGCAGACCCTCGACGGCACGCGCCGGGAGGTCATCGGTGTCGAGAGCTAGAAGCAGGAGTTCTGCGGGGTTGTAGCGCCGGCCTTTGCGGACGTACGCGAAGCCCGGATAGCCGAGAACTCCGAGGGCATCTTCAAAGTGTTCGGGCCTCACGCCCGCAAAGGGAAGAGATGTTGGTACGAGGCGCAGGTGACGGGCCGCCTTCCGCGCCACGGCAGGGGTCACCGGACGCTGATCGCGCTCCAGCATAGAGAGATAGGCCTGCGTGACGCCAAGCCGCCGAGCCGTACGTTGCTGCGTCCAGCCGGCGGCGGTTCTCGCGGTCTTCAGGTTGGCGCCTGTCATGCGGAAATTATAACAAGATTGTTATAGATGATAAGCAAGAATAGGCGGCCCAAAGGACCGCCTATTCCTACAGATTGAAGCCTTAGCGTCCGCGACGGCCTGCGCTGCGGCCACCGTTGGAGCTGCCGGAGCGGCCACCGAAGCTGCTGCGTTGACCGGAGTGCGAACGTCCGTGGCCGGCGCCGGAGCTGCCCTTGGGGTGGTGTGGGGCTACTTGGTGTCCGTGCGCAGGCTCTGCGGGCGAGCCGTCGGCGTTTTTCCACGAACGGGTTTCCATCTGGAGCATCGTGGAAATGTCGCTGTTCTTGAAGTCGACCGGCTTGTTGCGCTCTTCCTTCTCGAGGTTCTTGTCGGCCACGAGCCACTGGAACTGGATCTTCAGTTCGCGCTCCAGCTTGCGGGCGTCGGATTTTTCGAGCGGCGTGATGAACGTGGTCGCTACACCCTTGGCGCCCGCGCGGCCGGTGCGGCCGATGCGGTGAACGAAGTCGTCCGAGCCGTTGGGAAGGTCGTAGTTGACCACATGCGCAATATGCGAGACATCGATGCCGCGAGCGGCAACGTCGGTCGCGACGAGCACACGGCTGCGGCCTACAGTGAAGCTTTTGAGAGCGGCCGTGCGCTGCGATTGCGAGCGGTCGCCGTGGATGACTTCCGTCTCGTGGCCGAGCTTTTCAAGCTTGCGGGCGATGCGGTCGGCGCCGTGCTTGGTGCGCGAGAAGACGAGGTACGTGCCCTCTTCTTCGTTGAGCATCTTGTCTAGCTGCGCGAGCTTCTGGTCCTGCATGACGGTGTAGACGCGGAGCTCTACGCGGTCGGAAGGACGCGAGGCGGTGCCGATTTCTACGCGGACGGGGTTCTTGACGTAGTCGCGAACGATCTCGCGGATGTTGGCGTCGAGTGTGGCCGAGTAGCACATGGTCTGGCGGTGCTTGGGCAGGGCCTGCACGATGCGCTTGATGGCCGGGAGGAAGCCCATGTCGAGCATGCGATCGACTTCGTCGAGCACAAGCATTTCAACGTCGGCGAGCGAGATCGCGCGGCGGCGGAGATAGTCTTCGAGGCGTCCGGGAGTGGCAACGACAAAACGTGCGCCGCGCCGGATGGAT
>CAZZYB010000228.1:0-6629 GCA_964658125.1 uncultured Acetobacteraceae bacterium
TCTGTACGAGATGTGCAGGCGAGGGGTGATTGAGGCGTTGGTTCCGGGCGATCTGCGCGATTTTTGTTTGCACAATATCGACCTTGGAGACACTTCGCTTTTTGAGGCGCTGGATTTGGCGCAGACACCTTCGTTGATGGCTCCGTTTCAGGTGCTGTTTGTGCGAAATGTGAAGACGCTTTATGGGCGGGGATCGAAGAAGGATGAGTTTGCGGCGATCGATGAGTATTTTCGCAATCCGAATCCGCAGGCGCTGATTATTTTTGTGGCGGACCACCTGTCGCTGCCGAGCGATGTTCGCAGGATGGATATGCAGGACAAGGAGCGGGCGGAGAAGATTCGCGAGAGCCTGGGCGATGTTTGCGGCGTGGTGGAGTTGCAGCGGGTGACCGAGGAGGATGCTGTGGAGTGGGTGCTGGCTGCGTCGCGGGGTTCGGGCACGCCGTTTGCGGAGGATGCTGCGCGGGAGCTGGTGGATGCTCTGGGTGCGGACATGTTGATGGTAAAGAGCGAGGTGGAGAAGCTGCTGCTGTATGCGAGCGCGCAGGGGGCGGCGCGGGTGGAGCTTGTCGATGTGGAGACGATGGTTTCGGCGGCGAAGCAGCGGAGTTTGTATGAGCTGACGGATGCGATCAGTCTGAAGGATGCTCCGCGGGCGCTGGCGCTATTGCAGGGATTGCTGAATGCTTCGGAGGGTGGGGATGAAGCGGCGATCGGGCATGTGTTCATGCTGGCGAAGACGTTTCGGCAGATGCTGATTTTGAATGAGAAGCGGGTGACCGATCAGCGGGCGATGTGGCAGGTGTTGTGGCCGGGGTTTCGGGTGGCTCCGTTTGCGGCGGACCAGTTGATTGCGCAGGCGAGGCGGTATCGCGACCGCGGAGAGCTGATGACGGGGATTCGATTGATTGCGAAGGCCGATGTGGAGCTGCGGTCGAGCCCGCCGGATAAGCGGCTGGTGCTGGAGCGGCTGGTGATGCGGCTGGCGGGGAAAGCGGTGGGTGTGGAGATGGTGGAGGCTTAGCGCGATTTCTTCTTCTGATTGCCAATCGTTGGGGCGCGCGCGGGATCTGAAGGGACGTTGTCGGGATCGTTGAGTTCTTTGTCGCCGGGCATTGGAACGCTTACGCCTGCGGAGAGCACGACCGCATCTTTTTTCGGAACTTTTACGTCGATGATGTGCATGCCGGTGCTGGTGTTGGAGGGGCGTGGGAACTCGATGATGTAGCGTCCGCGGAGCAGGGTTACGATGTTCTTCAGGGTGTCGGCGAAGGTCGTGGGGGTGGTCTGGAGGATGAGACCTCCGGTCCCGCTGGTGATCGACTGCAGGTCCGTCTGCGTGGCCCGGGCGCGGACGTAGTCAATGGGATTGTGGACGCGCCGATCGTAGTCGACTGTGAAGATCGAGGTGCTCAGGTTGGTCGCAAACTCCTGTAACTGGGCGCGCGTGATTTGACTTTTATTGTCGAAGGCGTCGGTAACAGCCACCACGACGCGGCGGCCGGGGAACTTGGACAGAGCGTTGACGGCGGAAGCCATGTAGCTCCAGACCTGTGCGCTGTGATAGCAGTCGGATTTCTTTCGACCGTGCATGCTGGTTGTTTTGAGCAAGTCTTCGATCGCAGCGCGTAGATTTGCGGGGTCGGGACCGAGGAGTCGCGGCGAGGCGACGATGGAGCAATCGAATGCGAAGATTGCGATGCGGTCGCGAGGCTTGAGGGCATGTGTGGCGAGGGCGGCGATGGCAGCGGAGGCACTGCTCATGAGGTCATCTTCGCTGCCGGAAGTGTCGAGCAGGAAACCGATGACGATGGGATCGTCGCCTTCGAGATGGATCTGCGTCGGGCGGAATTTTGGGCCGCTGTCTATGGTTATCGCGAATTGATCTTTGGTGAGAGGAGGGAGCGGCTTCATGTCCTGGTTCAAGACCAGCGTGGGGACTTGGACGAGGTTGGTGTAGACGTGTAGGGTGTACATCGGGGTGCCGGGGGGCGGTGGGCCGTCCTGCTGGGCGTAGATTTGGGTGGCGAGGCAGGCCAGGATTGTCCATGCGGTCCACTGCAACGTGAGCAGCCTCACCGAGCGAGTGTGAGGGCCGAGGACGGGGTGTGGGGCTCGCATCTAGGAAGTATGTCAGAAGCGGGGAATTGTGTGAGCGCGTAAAATCCGGGGAGCGAATCAGCTTTACATGGAGCGTGCGATGGGTATTGTGCGGTGTGCTGTTGTTGGCCTGGGAATGTTGGTTGGTTTGAGTGGTATGGCGCAGGTGCCTGCGGCGGCGGTGTCTCCGGCGGCTGTTTCTCCACAACAACAGCAGCAGCGCGAGATGATGGCGTTCTTTCAGACGCACTATGCGAAGCACGAGTACCATGTCGCGATGCGCGACGGCGTGAAGCTGTTTACGGCGGTGTATACGCCCGTGGCCGCGCAGTTCAAGGATGCGGGGCCGTATCCGTTCCTGGTGACGCGGACGCCTTATGGGTGTGCGCCTTATGGCGAGGACAAGAATGCTCCGCGGGTGACGGGGAATATGGCGCTGATGCAGAGCGGGTACATTCTGGTTTGCCAGGATGTGCGGGGACGGTGGGCCAGCGAAGGTAAGTGGCTGGAGATGACGCCTTCGAAAGATGGCAAAGGGATTGATGAGTCGACGGATATGTATGACACGGTCGAGTGGATGCTGAAGAATGTGGCGGGGAATAACGGCAAGGTGGGGATTCTGGGGATCAGCTATCCGGGGTTCTATGCGGCGGCGAGTATTGTGGATGGACATCCGGCGATCAAGGCGGCGAGTCCGCAGGCTCCGGTGACGGATTTGTGGATGGGAGACGATGCTTATCATGGCGGCGCGATGATGCTGGAGCAGAACCATTCGTTCTATGCGGGAGGCTTTGGGCCGCAGAAGAATCCGACGACTGTGGGGGAGCGGAGCACGTTTGACGAGGGGACCAAGGATGCTTATGCGTACTACCTGAAGATGGGGACGCTGGGGAATCTGGACACTGCGGCGGGTGGGACGAATGAATATTTTCACGACCAGGTTATTCATACGACTTATGACGAATATTGGAAGTCGCGGAACATTTCGGCGCACATGCATGGGGTCAAGGCGGCGACGATGGAGGTGGGCGGGTGGTTCGATGCGGAGGATTTGTCGGGCCCGGTGAAGGTGTTTCATGCGATCGATGCGCAGAGTCCGGGTGGGCCGCAGAACATGCTGGTGGAAGGGCCCTGGGTGCATGGAGGGTGGTCGCGCGGGCCGGGGAGTTCGTTGGGGGATGTGCAGTTCGGATCCGAGACGGCAACGTTCTATCGCGACCACATCGAGTTTCCATTTTTTGAGAAGTGGCTGAAGGGCGCGAGCGTTGAGGCTATGCCGAAGGCTTATACGTTTGAGACGGGGAGCAATGTTTGGAAGAAGTATGACGTGTGGCCTCCGAAGAATACTGTGGCGAAGACGCTGTACTTTCAGGCTGGTGGTGGGTTGGGGTGGAGTGCTCCGGCGGCTGCTTCGAGCAAGGATGAGTATGTTAGCGATCCGGCGAAGCCTGTGCCGTTTACGGAGTACACGACGGACACTACGCCGCAGCGGTATATGGCGGATGATCAGAGGTTCGCGGGGCGGCGGCCGGATATCCTGGTATATGAGACAGAGCCGCTGACGGAGGATGTGACGGTGGTCGGGCCGGTGAAGCCGAAGTTGAAGATTGCGTCTACGGGGACCGACTCGGATTTTGTGGTGAAGCTGATTGATGTTTATCCGGAAGATTTTAAGTCTGCGGAGGAGTCGCAGGGAAAGCGTGTGCTGGGGGCTGTGCCTGTGTTTATGCAGGGGTACGAGCAGATGGTACGCGGAGAGCCGATGCGGGCGAAGTTTCGGAACTCATGGGAGAAGCCTGAGCCGCTGGTTCCGGGGAAGGTGACGGCGGTGGATTTCACGATGCAGGATGTGAACCATACGTTCATGAAAGGGCACCGGATTATGGTCCAGATGCAGAGTTCGTGGTTCCCGCTGGTGGATCGGAACCCGCAGGTGTTTGAGGATATTTATAAGGCCAAGGCGGAAGATTTTAGGAAGGCTACGGAGACAGTGTTTCATCAGGCTGGGGCGGCTAGCGGGGTGGAAGTCATGGTGCTGAAGTAAGGGAGAGGACAATGCAAAGGCGCTAAGGACGCGGAGGTTCGCAATGGAGGCGGTGCTAGGTGAGGCGGTTGCGGATTAGGGTGGCGAGGGCCGTCGTGTTGCCGGTGGCGTAGCTGATGCGGGAGGCTTCGTTGTTTTCTTCGGGTGTGAGGTTGCGCCAGGTGAGTTTGTGACCGGCGTGGAGGGCGAGGGTTCGGATGAACTCGCGCTGGGTGCGTCCGTTGCCTTCGCGGAAGGGGTGGATGGCGTTGATCTCGCCGAGGTAGTGGGCGGCTCTTGTGGCGAAGGCGTCTTGAGTGAGGCCCGCGAGATGCTTCTCCGTTTTGAGTGCGGCGAAGAGCGTTTCGAGCGAGGGGATCAGGAACTGTGGTGGAGGGAAGCCGAAGGAGTGGGTGCGGGAGGTGGTGACTTCGCGGAAGTCGCCGGCCCAAGGGAACACGTCCTGAAAGATGTATTGGTGGATGCGGCGGAGGTGCTGGATGTCGAAGCTGCCGGTGAGTGGGGATGCTTCGAGTTCCAGGACACGTTGGAATGAAAGACGCGCGATGTGTGGTTCGAGGAGTTCGGAATCGCGGATATCGAGTTTGTTGCGGAGGACTCGATGTTGATCGTCAAACTGGCTGTCGAACAGAATGACGGCCACGGAGTTAGAGTCCGGACATCGCGCGGACCAGAGTACCCATTTCTTGGAGAGTGATTTCGCCGGCCACATAACGCTCGGAGAGAGCGAGAACTTCGGGGCCGGGAGAGACGCCTTCTGCCAGCGTCGTGCCGAGTGCAGAATCGACGATTCTGCGACGCTCGGAGAGATCGGTGACCGACTGAGTTGGCAAGGGTTGAACCTGTGCGGCCATGTGTTTCTCCTTGCTTTATTTTACGCTCAATGGCGCGTCGTTGTTAGGTTTTCGGCGTGGGGGGTGGGGTCGTTTCCGGTTTTGAATCGGTGGGTTTTACTGGGGTTTGGGCGGCTATGCCGAAGGGGTCCTGGAGGCTTGGGCTTTGGGGGGTTAGGAGTTCGGCGCCGCGGTCCGTGATGAGCATGTCGTCTTCGAGGCGGATGCCGAATTTGCCGGGGAGGTAGATGCCGGGCTCGTTGGAGAAGAGCATCCCGGGGGCTAGCTTTTGCGTGTTGCCGCCGACAAGATAGGGCCACTCGTGCATGTCTAGGCCGATGCCGTGGCCCAGGCGGTGGGTGAAGGAAGCGAAGGCCGGGCCGTAGCCGGCGGCGATGATGACGGCGCGGGCGGCGGCGTCTACGGCCTGCATCTCTACGCCCGGATGTGCGGCAGCGAGCGCGGCCGATTGGGCGTTGTGGACGTGCTGGAAAATTTCGCGTTGGAAGTCGGTGGGGGTGCCGTAGACGAAGCTGCGCGAGATGTCGGAGGTGTAGCCTTCGACGGTGCAGCCGTCGTCGATGAGGACCATTTCTCGTTCGCGAATGGTTTGCGGTTTGAGGGTGCCATGGGGGACGGCTGAGTTTTCGCCTACCTGGCAGGAGGATTCTCCGTGGACACCGCAGCGGGCGTAGCCTTCGTCGACGAGGTCGGTGAAACGCTTGGTGGTGTCGCCGGGGCCGCAGGATTGGTAGACGGCCTTGTAGACGTCCATGGTGATGGCGTTGGCAAGGCGAAGGAGGGCGATTTCTGCGGGCGATTTGTGGGAGCGGCAACCGGCAGTGACGGGGGTGGCGGAGACGAGTTTGAGGGCGGGGCAGGCGAGGGCGATGGCGTTGGCGAAGGCGAACTGGGTGTGCTCCTCGATGCCGATGATGCCGGTGGTGATGCCGGCTTCGGCGAAGGCTTTGCCGAGAATGGTGAAGGGGTCGTCGCTTTCCTGCCAGAGGAAGGAGAGCGTCGTTTCGCGTTCGGGGAAGGCGAGGAGGAGGTCGTTGAGGCGGTCGCGCTCGAAGTAGGGGCAGATGACGAAAGGCGCGGCGGCGGCGGGGGTGACGTAGGCGAAGAGGCGCTCGGATTGGCCCCAGCGGGCGGCGGTGAAGTACTGGAGGGAGGCGCCGGTGGTGATGAGGATGGCGTCCATTTTGTATTGCTTCATAAGCTCGCGGGCGAGGTCGAGGCGGGATTCGCGTTCGGGGACGGTGATGGGGACGGCTTCTTTGCGGCGGTCGGTGAGGGCCTGGATCGCGGGGGGGAGGGTGTCTGCGGGCGGCGCGGGTTTTTGCTGGCCGTGGAGGGCGAGAGCGGGGGCTGTGGCGGCGGCGGTGGTGAGGAAGCGGCGGCGGGAGAGCATGGGAAGATTGTAGGCGGTTGAGGAGAAGAGATGGGTGGGTCAGCGAAGAACGAGCAACGACAACAGAAGAAGCAGGTCTCTCCACTTCGGTCGAGATGACACAGTTTGGGAGGGGTTGAAGAAGGCGACACAGGGGAGGTATCGGGGCGATAAGCGGTGGGTTGGGTTGGCGGTGGTGTTCGGCGGGTGCTATGTTCGGCTACATATGGCACATCGACCGATGAATATGATCACGACC
>CAZZYB010000229.1:0-6614 GCA_964658125.1 uncultured Acetobacteraceae bacterium
GAACTCCGCGGAAGAGCGCCTGCGAGACAAAGTGCTGGTGCCAATCCTTGCGGACCAGTATGGACGAGTGCTGAAGTCTGGCGGCATCAAGGTGCTTCGGCAAGGAAGCGCATTTACGGTCGAAGCGGCGAGCCAGGCGTTGCCGGTAGCTCCGCAGAGTCTCCCGGTAATCCTGGGGCCTGCGGCGGAGAGCGCACACAGCGACACGTTGAACTTTCTTGCTGCGAGTTACGGGCGGCTTCCGACGCCGGATATGACCGACCGGCGGACCGTGCTGGCGCGGCACCGCGACAAGGTCGTGCTGGACAGCCTGCTGGAACGACTTTGCGCCGAAGAGAGCGATGTCTGCGCGGCAATTGATCGATCGGTCGCTGAACTCAATGGGAACAGCGATACGCTGGACGATTTCCTGAGTCAGCAAAGCTATCGACTGGCGTACTGGAAGACCGCAGATCAGCAGCTTGGGTACAGGCGATTTTTCGATGTGAACACCCTGATTGGTTTGCGGGTGGAGCGCGAGTATGTGTTCGAAGAAACGCATGCGCTCATTTTGAAATGGCTGAAGCAAGGTGTGCTTGACGGGGTGCGCGTCGATCATCCGGATGGTTTGCGCGATCCGCTGCAATATTTTCAGAGGCTGCGGGAACGCGCTCCCGATGCTTACATCATCGGCGAGAAGATACTGGCGCGCGATGAGTTCATGCGTGAATCGTGGCCCATCCAGGGAACTAGCGGATACGACTTCCTGAACATGGCTGCCGGTCTGCTTGTCGATCCGGATGGTATGCGGCGGCTGAATAAGGGGTACGGGAAACTCACCGGAGAGTCGACCGAGTTTCCGCCAATCGCACATGACAAAAAGCTGGCTGTGGAGCTTGAAGCTCTCGGCAGTGACGTCAACCGACTGACAAATTTGTTTGTGGATATTTGCGAGTGCAATCGCGAGCATCGCGACTTTACGCGCGCCGAGGTGCGGCGTGCGATTCGCGAAGTCGCTGCATGCTTTGGGATTTATCGAACTTATGTTGTGCCGGATCGCGATGAGATGACGGAAGAGGATCGGCGCGTCATCGAGAATGCGGCGCAGTGCGCGAAAGACCGGCGTCCCGATATCGACAGTGCGCTGTTCGACTTTGTCTGCGATGTTCTGACCATGAAGGTGCGTGGGAAGAAGGAGAGCGAATTCGTGGCTCGCTTTCAGCAGTTCACCAGCCCTGTGATGGCGAAGGGGGTGGAGGATACTGCTTTCTATTGCTACAACCGGCTGACCGGGATGAACGAAGTTGGAGCTGATCCGGGCCGCGATGGCGTGTCCATCGATGAGTTCCACAACTACAACGTGCGGATTCAGGCGACACATCCTGAAACGATGCTGACGCTGAGCACGCACGATACGAAGCGCAGCGATGATGTTCGTGCGCGGCTTGCCGTGTTGTCCGAGATTCCGCGGGAGTTTGGCAAGACCGTACTGCGGTGGTCCAAGAGTAATGCGCGGTTTCGCACAGGCAAGTGGCCGGATAAAGGGACTGAGTGGTTTCTGTTTCAGACGATCGTGGGAACCTGGCCAATCGACGCAGATCGCCTCAAGAAGTACATGCAAAAGGCCATGCGCGAGGCGAAGGTCAACACGTCGTGGGTCGCGAACAACGAGGAGTATGAAAGTGCGGTCAACAGCTATATCGACGCAGTGCTGGGAGATGCAGGGTTCATTGCGGAAGTAGAAAGCTTTGTCGAGAGGATCGGTCATGCGGGGCGGGTCAACTCGCTCTCGCAGACGCTGATGAAACACACTTCGCCGGGACTTCCCGATCTTTATCAGGGGAGTGAGTTATGGGATTATTCGCTGGTTGATCCGGACAATCGGCGGCCCGTGGATTACGAACTCCGGCGGAAGTTGCTGGCGGAAGCGGAAGGGCTGGATGCAGCGGCTGTCATGGCGCGTGAGATCGAGGGTCTGCCGAAGTTGTGGACGATTCATCGGGCGCTTCAGCTGCGGCAGGAGCATCCGGAATGGTTCGACAAAGAAGCGGCTTACACTCCGGTGCAAGTGAGCGGCGACAATGTGGAGCACGTCGTTGCTTATATGCGCGGAGAAAGTTTGATGACGGTAGTTCCGCGGTGGGTGCTGAAGCTTGGCGGGGACTGGGGCGACACGTCGATCGAGCTGCCCGAGGGACGATGGCGGAATCGGCTGTCGGATGAAACTTTCGATGGCGGGCCAGTTAGTGTGAAGACATTGTTGAGCGCATTTCCAGTGGCGCTACTGACTCGACAGAGTTAGATCGCGCACAAACGGGATTGCAGAGGAGAAGAAGATGCATAAATTTGGCGTGTGGGCTCCCTTGGCGGAGAAGATGTCGTTGAAGTACGGCGAAAAAGTGTTGCCGATGAACGGACCGAACAAGCGCGGATGGTGGACGCTGCAGGTTGAGGAAGCGAAATGCGGAGATGACTACGCGTATCTGATCGACGACGATGAGACCCCGTATCCTGATCCGCGCAGCCTTGCACAGCCCAACGGCGTGCATGGCATGTCGCGGCTCTATGATCACAGCAATTTTGAATGGCACGACCAGTTGTGGCGCGGGTCGCCGAAGACGGGCGCGATTCTGTATGAGTTGCATATCGGGACATTCAGCCCGGAAGGCACCTTCGATGGAGCGATACCGCATCTCGATTATTTGGCTGAGCTCGGGATTACGCATGTAGAGATCATGCCGGTTGCGGAGTTCGCGGGCGAGCGCGGCTGGGGGTATGACGGCGTCGCGTTGTTTGCCACGCATGAGCCTTACGGTGGACCCGAAGGCTTGAAGCGATTTGTGGACGCATGCCATGCCAAAGGGCTGAGTGTGATCCTGGATGTGGTGTACAACCACTTCGGTCCGGTGGGCAATTACGCGAACAAGTTTGGGCCCTACCTCACCTCCAAACACAGAACTCCGTGGGGCGATGCAGTGAATCTGTATGAAGAAGGGAGCGATGAGGTGCGGCGCTTCTTCTGCGACAACGCCATGATGTGGCTGCGGGACTACCACTTTGACGGCCTTCGATTTGACGCCGTGCATGCGTTTATTGATAGTTCAGCTGTGCACTTTATGGAGCAGTTGTCGTCGGAGGTGGAGCGTCTCAGTTCAACGCTGGCGAAGGAGTACTTTCTGATCGCCGAGAGCGACCTGAATGATCCGCGTGTCATCCGTCCGCGTGAAGCCCAGGGTTACGGTATGGACGCGCAGTGGAGTGACGACTTTCACCACTCGCTGTTTACGCTGCTGTACGACGGGCCGGAAGAAGAGACGGGCTATTACGATGACTTCGGTTCGATGTCGGACCTGCACAAGGCCTTGAAGCATGCGTTTGTCTACGACGGCAAGTACTCGGGCTACCGTAAGCGGAGGCATGGACGGGCTGTCGAGGGGCTTTCGGCGCACCATTTTGTACACTTCGACCAGAACCATGACCAGGTTGGTAACCGCGGGTATGGTGAGCGTCTGGAACACCTGGTCGGTGTAGACGCGTCGAAGCTGGCGATCGGCATGGTGCTCACGGCGCCTTACGTGCCAATGCTCTTTATGGGTGAAGAGTTCGTCGCGTCAACACCGTTCCTGTACTTTGCGGACCATGAAGACGAGGAGATGCGGCGTCTTGTATCAGAAGGCAGAAAACGGGAGTTTGCGGCCTTCGGGTTCGATGGGGACATTCCCAATCCGGAAGATGTGGCGACCTACGAAAAGTCGAAGCTCAAATGGGACGAGGTGGGTGAAGGTAAGCATGCGGAGATGCTGGCCTGGACGAAGTCACTGGTCGCGCTGCGCCGGAACACAGTGGCGCTCAACGATGGGAGCATGCACGACCTGCTCGTCTCCAGCGACGACAAGCGCAGGATCCTTGTGATGCAGCGGTCGGAGGCTCGGATGCTGTTCAACTTTGGCCAGCAGGCGTACAGCTTTGACTTGCTTGACGGGGAGGAAATGCGGCTCGTTTCGAGAGAGGGCCTGGAAGTGAGAAACGGTGCTGTCGAGCTTCCGGGGATGACAATGGCGGTGCTGATGTCTACAACGGAGCAGGTGGAAGACCGCCAGGTTCGGCAGAGGGGGCTGCGATAATTGGCGCTCGGAGGAAGCGTGAGCATCAGGACGATCAGCAGCCGCGAGGTCTACCGGAATCCGTGGACGAGCGTGCGCGAAGACATCATCGAGCGCAGCGATGGGCAGCGCGGCTTGTACGGGGTGATGGACAAGGATCCCGCGTGCATAGTGATCCCGTTGGAGCGGACGGATGAAGGTGAGTTCATCTGGCTGGTAAGGCAGTTCCGCTACACCGTGCAGGGGACTTTCTTTGAGTTGCCGCAGGGTGGGTGGGAGATCGCCGAGGTGGACTCGGAAGAGATGGCCCGCGGTGAGTTGAGGGAAGAGACGGGGCTGGTTGCTGAGCGGATGACGCACCTTGCCGATCTGTGGATCGCGTATGGTGCGATGCGGCAGTTGCACTCCGTCTATCTGGCGGAGGGATTGACGCAGGGTCAGACGGAGCGCGATCCGGAAGAGCATGACATGACCGTGCATCGAGTGCCGGTTGCGGAGTTTGAAGCGATGCTGCTGGATGGGCGGATTATGGACAACTGCACCGTGGCGGCGTGGGGTTTGTACCTGGTTTGGAGCAAGCGTTAGTTGACGTGTTTCATTCGGCGGGACATGAAGTCCATCAGCAGGTAGTTGCCGAGGGTCTGCGGGGTAGTGAAGTAGGCCTTGCCTTTGCACATGGCGGACACCTGCTGGACGAATTGCACGAGGGCGAAATCCTGGGCGAGCATGAAGGTGTTGATCATGATGCCGGCGCGTTTGCAGCGGCTGACTTCTTCGAGGGTTTCGGAGATGACGATTGGGTCGAGGCCGAAGGCGTTCTTATAGATGCGGCCGTCGTCGAGCGTGAGGGCGGAGGGCTTGCCGTCGGTGATCATGACGATCTGCTTCATGTCCTTGCCGGAGCTTTTGAGGATTCGCCGGGCTACTCGAAGGCCCTCGCGGGTGTTGGTGTAGTGGGGACCGACTTTGACGCGTGGGAGTTGGGAGATGGGGATCTCTTCGGCGGAGTCGTGGAAGAGGACTAGCGAGAGGGAGTCGCCGGGGTACTGGGTGCGGATGAGGTGGCCAAGGGCCATGGCTACTCGCTTGGCGGGGGTGAAGCGGTCTTCGCCGTAGAGGATCATGGAGTGAGAGCAGTCGAGCAGGACCACTGTGGCGCAGGAGCTTTGATAGTCGGCTTGCTGGACGTGGAGGTCGCTGTACTCGAGATTGAGGGTGCCGGAGCCGTCGGGTGCGCCTTCGCGGGCAAAGACTGAGTTTAATGTGGCGGTGATGTCGAGATTGAGGGAGTCGCCGAACTCGTACTGCTTGGAGGAGCCGTTGGTTTCTACTCCGGCGGCTTCGAAGCGGGTGTCGTGGCGGCCGAGCGAGGAGCGGCCTAGGGGGCCGAGGAGATCGCGGAGGGCTTTGTAGCCGAGGAAGTCCATGCCCTTGTCGGTGACTTCGAAGCGGGCGTTGCTGTCGGCTTCGCCCTGGTCTCCTTCGCCGGGAGCTTGCGGCTCTTCGGCGTTGAGGAAATTTTCATCCTTCATGCGCTGGATGATCTTGTCGACGAGTTCTTCGACCTGGTCGGGCGCGAGGCTGTCGAACTGTTCCTGGGCGTCTTCGTCGAGGAGTTCGCCAGATTCGAGGGCCTGCTTGATGGCTTCGCGGAGGTTGTCCATGGTCTGGTCGCCGTCGAAGTTGAAGGGCGAGTAGGGGTCCTGGAAACCGGAGTCGAGCAGGAAGTCGGAGAGCGCCTGCATGAGGTCGTCGAGGCCGAAGCTGGAGGAGAGGTCGCCGGTAAATTTTGTGTAGCGGGTTAGCTTCATAGGGCCTTTTGGGATTAGACGCGTTGCCGCTGTGGTCGATTCTGGGCGGTTGGAAGGCAATTGCCCTCCCCCCCTTTTTTCATGCAAAGTCCTCAAAGCGAACCGGTTAAGCGGGGACTTTGGGTGCGGTTCTTTCGTAAGTGTTGAAAATAAAGGGCTGCTTCTTTAGTCAGTGGTGCAAAGTCTTCAAAACAGGGTAGTTAGTCGGGGTCTTTGGGAAATAAGACAGCCCGGCTTTGGGGCCGGGCGGAATTCTTCCTCTGTTTCTATTGTATCGGGTGTGTCAAGCGGTTTGTGTAAGAGTGAGGCGATGCCTGACGCTGTTAGAGGCCGCTGGCCACGCAGAGGGGTTCGGTGTGGATCTGCGCTAGCAGGGGCGCGGTGGCGAAGGTTGCCGTTTGGGTAGGGCTGGTGAGATGGAAGGTTGGAAGGGCGCGAAGGTATTTGAAGTAGAACGCGACCTCTTCGAGATTGCCGGAACCCATTCCGGGGGAGTTATATCGGAGTTGGCCGCGGGGCTGGGGAACCATTTCGAACTGATGTTTCACGGGCTTGACCTTGGTGTAGCCGACGAATTCCATTGTGAGTATGACTTTTTCGGTGGGTGGGGAAAATTGTTCTGTCGGTGTGGGGTGCCAGGGTGGATAGAAGGCCGGGTCGGTGATGCCGCCGAAGTTTACAAAGAGTTCGAAGCGGAACTTGCCGTTGGGGCCCTGAGAGA
>CAZZYB010000230.1:0-6604 GCA_964658125.1 uncultured Acetobacteraceae bacterium
GGGAACGAATGTGGTCGGCGGCGGTGGAGCAGAGGGTGAACTGGTCGGGCGGCTGATTCATAAGGTTCCAGTATCGCTGATACCCGTGAAGCAGCGAACAGGAAACAGAAGCGACTGCGGAGTCGTGGCTGAAAAGGCTTCGAAAGTGAGAGTGTACGGGCGGCTCTGCAGGTCCTTCGACTGCGTAGCTCGCAAAGTGCCGCGAGCTCCTTCGCTCAGGATGACAATTTGTGATGATGCGGGCGGAGAGCGGGCAAGGGCAAACGAAGTGGCGTGTCGCCGGTCGCGGTTACAAATTAGTGGCGGGTTTTTCGGAGAGCAGCATAAAATGGTCGCGTTTGGAGGTGTGGCCTTGAGCAAGGTGCGAGTGCTGGTTGGGACGCGGAAGGGTGCGTTTGTGTTGACGTCGGATGGGACGCGCAAGGATTGGGAAGTTAGTGGGCCGCACTTCGCAGGCTGGGAGATTTATCACGTCAAGGGGTCGCCGGTGAATCCGGAGCGGATCTATGCTTCGCAGTCGAGCTCGTGGTTTGGGCAGGTGATTCAGCGGTCGGATGATGGTGGTAAAACGTGGGAGGCTGTCGGGAACAAGTTTGAGTATGACGGCGTTCCGGGGACGCACCAGTGGTATGACGGGACGCCGCATCCTTGGGAGTTCAAGCGGGTTTGGCACCTCGAGCCTTCGCCTACGGATGCGGAGTTGGTGTATGCGGGGATTGAGGATGCGGCAATCTTCAAGTCGTCGGATGGGGCGAAGAATTGGGAGGAGATGTCGGGGCTGCGGAAGCACGGGTCGGGGCCGCATTGGGCTCCGGGGGCCGGTGGGATGTGTTTGCATACGATCGTGGTCGATCCGAAGAATGAGAAGCGGATGGTGATTGCGATCTCCTCTGCCGGGGCATTTCGAACCGATGATGGCGGGGCGACTTGGAAGCCGATCAACCAGGGGCTAAGGTCGGCGCATATTCCTGATCCGACGGCCGAGGTGGGGCACTGCGTGCATCACATTGCGATGCATCCTTCACGGCCCGAGACGCTGTTTATGCAGAAGCATTGGGACGTGATGCGGTCGGATAATGCGGGGGATTTGTGGACCGAGGTGAGTGGAAATCTGCCTACGGATTTTGGGTTCTGCATCGACGTTCATGCGCATGAGCCGGAGACGGTGTTTGTGGTGCCGATCAAGAGCGATGGTGAGCATTTTCCGCTCGAGGGTAAGCTGCAGGTGTTCCGCAGCAAGACCGGCGGGAATGAGTGGGAGGCGATGACGAAGGGGCTGCCCCAGTCGGATTGTTATGTGAATGTGCTGCGGGATGCGATGGCCGTGGATACGCTGGACGAGTGCGGTGTGTACTTTGGGACTACGGGTGGGCAGGTGTATTGCTCGCCGGATGGTGGTGAGAACTGGGCTCCGATTGTGCGGGATTTGCCGGCGGTGTTGTCGGTTGAAGTGCAGACGCTGCCATGATTCGGGTTGAGTTGCCGGGGAACTTGAGAGTGTTGGCTGGGATATCGGGGGAGGTGTTACTGGAGGTTGCGGCGCCCGTGACCCAGCGGACTGTGCTCGATGCGTTGGAGGAGCGATATCCGATGCTGAGCGGGACGATTCGTGAGCATGGGACGTTGAAGCGGCGGGCTTATCTGCGGTTCTTTGCCTGCGAGGAGGACTTGTCGTTTCAGGGGATGGATGAGGTGTTGCCGGAAGCGGTGGTGGCGGGCCGGGAGCCGTTTATGGTGGTGGGGGCTGTGGCGGGAGGATAAATTGTCTGCATCTTCACTGGTTTGGATTCATCTACGGAGTGACTACAAATTCAGGAGTGGTGATGAAACTTACAGGGAACACGATTTTTATTACGGGCGGCGGTTCTGGCATTGGGCGCGGGTTGGCGGAGGCGCTGCATGGCCTTGGGAACCAGGTGATTATTTCGGGGCGGCGGAAGAACGTGCTCGGAGAAGTGACGAAGGCGAATCCGGGGATGGATTTTGTGGAGCTGAATGTTGAGGATCCGAAGAGCATTGCGTCGGTGGCGGAGACGCTGATTGCGAAGTATCCGAAGCTGAATGTGGTGATCAATAACGCGGGGATGATGAAGCCGGATGATGCGGCGGGCAGGCTCGAGGACGATGTGCTGGTGTCCACGCTGACGACGAATGTGATGGGGCCGATTCGGATGACCTCTGCGCTGATGGAGCATTTGAAGAAGCAGGAGTCGGCGGTGGTGGCTTATACGACTTCTGGATTGGCGTTTGTGCCGCTGGCGATGACGGCCGTGTATTCGGCTACGAAGGCGGCGATGCATAGCTACTTGCAGTCACAGAGATTTCTGCTGAAGGGAACGAATGTGCGGGTGCTGGAGATTGCTCCGCCGTATGTGCAGACGGAGTTGATGGGCGCGGAGATGGCGGTCGATCCGCGGGCGATGCCGCTGAAGGACTATATTGCGGAGACGATCCAGGTGCTGGGTACGGATGCGGATGAGGTGCTGGTGGAGCGGGTAAAGATGCTGAGGAATAATCCGGGACCGAATGAGGCGGAGTTCGTGAACAAGTTCAACGAGATGATGGCGGGTGGGCACTGATTTACGGTAGTGACGAATAAAGTGGTGGTCGCGCGGCGTTTCCGATAGACAATGGGCTGTCAGAGGAGTGCGATGCCTTCAGATACTGCAACCGATGCACAGGTCGCCAAAGTACTGAGTGCGATTCAGACTGAGTCGGGCGCAAACCTGCTGACGCTGTGCGAGGCGTCGCCTGTGCTGCTAGTTTTTCTGCGGCACTTTGGTTGTTCGTTCTGCCGGCAGACGATTAACCAGGTAGGGGATTTAAAGGGCGAGTTAGCCAAGCGCGGGGTGCGACCGGTGTTTGTACACCTGGGGCCGCCGCATATTGCGAAGGCTAATTTCGACTTCTACGGGCTAAACGATGTGGAGCGGATCAACGATCCTTTGGCGGCGATTTATCAGAACCCGGTGTTCAGTCTTTCCCGGTCGAATCCTTACTCTCATTTTGTGAAGTTGAAGGTGCTTGCGCGGTGGTTGAAGGGTGCGCTGTTCAAGTATGGACTGCGGAAGATTGAAGGTGATGGGTACCAGATGCCGGGGATTTTCTTTTTGAAGGGGCCTAAGATTGTGCACAAGTTTGTGCATAAGACGATTGCGGATGAGCCGGACTATTTGCGGCTTGTGGCTTAGATGAGGAGCTATATGTGGCCTGAGTTGTGCTGGGCGCAGTGGAGCGAGACTGCCGACACGCTGCATATGTGGACGCAGATTATCGGGAAGACTCGGCTGGCGTTGACTCCTTTGCAGGCGCATTGGTGGAATGTGCCGCTGTACGTGAGCGCTCGGGGACTGAGCACGGCAGCGATGCCTTATGGCGCGGAGATGCTGGAAATTGAGTTCGATTTCGTGAGTCATGATCTGCGGTACAGGTTGAGTACGGGGGCTTCGATTTCTACGCCTTTGCGCGCGCAGACGGTGGCGGACTTTTATGCGGAGTATCAGCGAAGCCTGGCGGCGCTGGGGATAGAGGTTGAGATTTGGCCTGTGCCGGTGGAACTGAAGGCTCCGATACCGTTTGCTGAAGACACGCAGCATGCGAGCTATGACGCGGGTGCGGCGCATCGTTTTTGGCGGGTGCTTGTGAAGGTGGACCAGGTGTTTCAGAAGTTTTCGTCGGGGTTCATAGGCAAGGTTAGCCCGGTGCATTTTTTCTGGGGGAGCTTCGATCTGGCGGTGACGCGGTTCTCGGGGCGTTTGGCGCCTCGGCGTGCTGAACCGGACACGATTATGAGTGAGGCGTACTCGCATGAGGTGATTAGCGCGGGTTTCTGGCCGGGGAATGGTGGGTTCGGTGAGGCGGCGTTTTATTGCTATGCAGCGCCTGTTCCCGCAGGGATGAGTGCGGCGAAGATTTTGCCCAGCGCTGCGGGTTGGAATGAGGCTATGGGTGAGTTTGTTTTGAAGTATGAGGATTTGCGGGCTGAGGATGATCCGGATGCGGCGCTGATGGAGTTTTTGGAGAGTACGTATGCTGCTGCGGCGGAGTTGGCTGGGTGGGATCGGGCGGCACTGGAGCGGTAGGTTGATTCAGCGCGCTCGCTTATTTTGAGCGTGGCTTCCTGAGCCTTGGGGGGAGGACACGAGCGACGTTTCGCGCAGAATGCAGGATGGCAACGATGGACAGGGTGTTGCCGTCGATGTGAAAGACGAAAAAGTATGGATCTTCAAACCAAAAGCAAACGTCCGCTTTGGTCAAGTCGCGCCGCCGATGACCGGTGTAGGGCCATTGCCGAAGGTGTTGAACTGCGGACTCGAAAGTGAAGGCGAACATGTCTGCCAAGTGGCTCGGAGCACGGTAGAAGCTGAGAGTCTCGCGAAGGTCGGCGCGTGCGCTTTCTGCCATGACAATTCGCATCAAGCCTGCTGCTGTCTTAGTGCGCGGACTTCTTCTAAAACGTCTTCGATCGGAACGGTGCGACCTGCCTCAAGATCCTCAAGGCCTGCCTCAATTCGTTCGCGCGCGTAGTCCTGCCAGTCTTGCTCCACCTGAATTGCTTGTAAACCGGCGTGCAGGGCTTCTGAGACGGAGCCAAATCGACCGGAGGCCACGAGGGCTTCGGCTTGTTGTTGATCTTCGGGGTTGAGGTCGATGGTCATGTTCCCTCCGGATGCATAAATAGGATACCAGCGTGTCAGTGCGCCTGGCGCGAAGCGGCAGCGTGAGCCGCGGCGCATGGGTAGAGATCGGTCCCGACGGGTGGGCCGGGGAGACCCTGTCTTTGTTCGGCAAGGGGTTTTACGCAGAGTTCCGCGCGCATGTTGTCCGTCACGAGAGTGCTGTTGAGGTTGTTCTGATCGAAGGTATAGACGCCCTTTTTATTTGGGTCCGGGGTGGGCTTGAACTGAGTCCCAAAGACCTGTGGCTGTTTGACTGACTGAAGATACCTGTCGAGGGTGGCCGCCGACAGCCATAAGGCGTCGGGGTTGCCCTTGGAGAGCGCGATGTCGGCAAGGACGTGGGCGAGCAGGTAGCCGCCGGGTGAAAGGGCGTGCTGCAAGATCAGAGCAGCGTGGTAATAGTCGGTAGCGGTGTGGAGAGCACCGGCGTCGAGCAACTGACGCACCCGCACTTCGCGAACGTCGTCGTTGTGACGGATCTCAAGCCCGGTGAGTGTGGGCGGCGGAGGATCTCCGGGTTTGGCGAAAGAGTTGTTACCGCGGTCTGCCTGGTCGGCGATAAAGAGCCTTTCCAGATCAGGATTATCGGTAGTTACGACTGACGTGGCCTTTGCTGTGGGCGAAGTGGTGGCTTGGCCTCTGGCGCTGTGGGTAATGCAGAGCAGGGCGACAATAGCAATAGCGAGGCGGAGCTTCATCGTGAATGTACCCCTTATTTGATGAGCATCGACACGATGCTGGCGGACATGAGGTTGGCCATGGTTCCGGCCAGCATGGCGCGGAGGCCTAGTTTGGCTAGCTCGTTGCGGCGGTGGGGGATGAGGGCTCCGATGCCGCCGATCTGCATGCCGATGCTGCCGAGGTTGGCGAAGCCGCAGAGGGCGAAGGTGGCGATGGAGAAGGTGCGGGGTGTGAGGGTGGACTTCCAGAGGCCTAGCTGGGTGTAGGCGACGAACTCGTTGAGGACGGCGCGGGTGCCGAGCAGGTTGCCGATCTTCTGGCACTCGGCCCAGGGGATGCCGATGATCCAGGCGATGGGGGAAGCGAGGGTGCCGAGGGCGTTGCCGAGAGAATGAGGGAAGGGAATGTGTCCGTGGGCCCAGAGCAGGTTGGATGTGCCGAGCATGACGGCGTTGACGAGGCCGACCAAGGCTAGGAAGCTGATGAGCATGATGGCTACGTTGAAGGCCAGCTGGCCGCCGTCAATGGTGCCGCGGGCGATGGCGCCGATGAAGTTCTCGTCCTTGTGCTGCTCGTCGGCCTGCATGGTGACTGTGCCCATGGTGGCCGGGACTTCTGTTTCGGGGACGAGCATTTTTGCGACCAGGATGGTGCCGGGGGCGGTCATGATGACGGCTGAGAGGAGGTCCTGGGCGTTGATGCCGAAGCTGATGTAGGCGGCCATGATTCCGCCGGAGACGTGGGCCATGCCGGAGGTCATGATGGTCATGAGTTCCGAGCGAGTGGCACCGGCGAGGAAGGGGCGGATGGTGAGTGGGGCTTCGGTCTGGCCCATGAAGATGCTGGCGGCTACGTTGGTGGATTCTGCACCGCTTGTTCCCATCGTCCGCTGCATGACCCAGGCGACGACTTTGATGATCTGCTGCATGATGCCGAGGTGGTAAAGGATGGCGAAGAAGGCGGAGACGAAGATGATGGTTGGGAGGACGGCGAAGGCGAAGGTGGAGAGCGCGTCGCCGGGGGTGCCGAGGCGGCCGAAGACCATCGCGGAACCATCGGCTGAGTGGGCGAGCATGGAGGTGACGGCGACCGAGCCGGCGTGGAGGATGACTTGCCCGTAACTCCACTTAATAACGAGGAAGGCGAAGATGATCTGGAGGCCGAGGCCCCAGGCTACCGTGCGCCAGCGGATGGCGCTTCGGTTCGTGGAGAATGCGTAGGCCAGGCCGAGGAAAACGATGAGT
>CAZZYB010000231.1:0-6576 GCA_964658125.1 uncultured Acetobacteraceae bacterium
CGCAGCTTGAGGAGTCCCAAATCTACGTGATTGTGTAGGAATTCATTTGGCGACTTCCCGAAATGCATAGAACTGTGGTAATCTAACCAACGGGTACGCGGCTACGCCCGCGGCACAGACAGTCGGCTCCCTCCGGCGGTCCGCTGCATCTTGTTGAGAAGATTGGACATTTTTATGGCGAAGGCAATGTGGAACGGACAAACGCTGGCGGAAAGCGAGACGATCCAGACAGTGGAAGGAAATGTGTATTTTCCTGAGGAAACTGTGAATCGGAGCTTTTTGAAGCCCAGCTCAACGAGCTCGAACTGCCCTTGGAAGGGTCAGGCGCGGTACTACACGGTTCTGGTTGACGGCCAGGAGAATCCGGATGCGGCTTGGTATTACCCTGATCCGAAACCGGCGGCGAAGACGGTGAAGCATCACGTGGCGTTCTGGCGCGGTGTCGAGATCGTGACTACGTAAGTTACTGATTGTAAGGAAGCGCTCCCTGCGGGGAGCGCTTTTCTGTTAAGGCCGACCGGGGACCGGTGCCGTTTTGAAGAGCTGCAGAGCGACGCCGATGAACCAGATGGCCTGGCTGAGGACGACGGCGGCCATGCCGTGAATGTTGAACTTGATGTGTCCGACGGCGACCAGGACGACGAGAATGGCTGAGACGATGCAGCCGTACAGGGCGATGCCGCGGCCAAGGCCGCCGTTGCGAAGAGCGGACGCCGACCAGAGGACGATAGCCAGAGAGGCCGCAACGGTATAGAGCTGGGCGAAGGATTGGTTGATCTGGAAGATGGCGCTGATGACTACGTGCCAGATGGGTAGCGCTGAGGCGATGTCCTGGGTCATGTGGCGCATGATGGTGGGGAGTATGAAGCCGTCGACTGTGGCGGCTATGAAGATGGCTACCGCGGCGAAACTGTAGGTCACGATGGCGGTGAAAGCGAGGCGGTCGTTGGCTGCTCCGGGACGCGCGGCGAGACGGCGGGTGAGGCCGCAGGCCCCGAGGAACATGCCAAGGAAGCTGATGATGGCTAGGCTGTGGGCGATGGCGGAAGTGAGGGCGAGGTGGTCGGCTTGCTCGGAGGTGAGACCGAAGGAGCCGTGCGGGTGTACGGCCATGGTGAGGATGCCGCCGAGCGAACCGGCGAGGAGGGCTATTGCGGACTTGCGGTCGTCTGTCATAGGCGTACTGTAGAGGGGAAAACGCCTCGCGCAACGCGCGATCTGAGCGGCAGCGGCGATACTGAACAAAGGGTGGCGCTATGTCCGGGAACGCGGTGACAGCGGCGGGAGCGAAGGCGGATCGCAGTGTTGTGCGTACGCGCGACACGCTGGGCGATGCGCTTGTCGAGCTGATGCAGGAGAAGACGTTCGAGGACATTACCGTGCAGGATGTGCTGGACCGCGCGGGGGTGGGGCGGTCGACTTTTTACACGCACTATCGCGATAAGGAAGACTTGTTTCTAAGCGATGTCGAGGACTTTTTCGCAATGATGTCGACGCTGCTGACTCGCCGTGGCGCGGGCCTGGATCGGGTGGCGCCGGTGCATGAACTGTTCGCGCACATCTCGGATGCGCAGACGTTTGTGTCGTCGTTGAAGGCTTCGGGAAAGATGCACGATGTGGAGGAGCTGGGGCGGGGGATGTTTGCACGGTCGATTGAACAGCGGCTGCGAATGGCAGGAGTGACGATGGAGCCGGCGGAGCTTGCGGCACATGCTTATGCGCTGGCGGGAAGTATGTTTCCGCTGATGTATTGGTGGATCGACCACGGCATGACGAGCAGTCCCGCAGAGATGGATGCGCTGTTTCATCGCATGGTGTGGAGCGGTGTCGGAGACCGGCGACTGTAGTTATTGCGGCTGAGCCGGTTGAGCGGGCTCGTCCACGATAGTCGAGGTAACGTGGGTTTTTTCGAAGTCGCGATTCTCGGCTGAGAGGGTGATGGAGCGGCTGTAGAAGAAGAGCAGCTTGATCTTGAATTCGGTGCCGAAGCTGGTGGGGAACCAGACGCCGTCGGGTTGGGGGCCGTAGGTGACGGAGAAGCCCAGGCCGGGAACGTTGGTTCCCATCAGGGCGCGGACTGCGAAGGGGATTTTACGCGACATGGCGGTGTGGATCAGTACGGGTTGGAAGGCCGCAGCGTCGATGAAGGCATCGCCCTTCCAGCCGTAGTCGCTCTTGTCCTTTGGGGTGAAGGCTATGTGAAAGACTTCTCTGCCATTCATACGCTCGCGGCCGAGGAGCTTGAACGATTCGTCCTGGAGTTCTTTGGTGGTGAGCGGAAACAGGTTCGCCGCGATGCCGTCTTTCGAGTGGTCGCTGGTGAGGGTCTGCCTCATGCTTTCGACCAGGTTGCGATCGGAGTCGTCGTCGCCGGTGCTGATGCTGATGTCATCGTGCTGGGACTTTGAGGGCTCCGTGTAGGTGACGTAATTGCCCTTGACGAGCATCCGGCCGTTGAGCTTCAAGAGCTGTTGCTGCGAGCCTTTTGCGGAGGGCGTCACGCGCGAGTCGGTCGTCTCTTCGCACATGACTTTGTTTCCCTTGTGCGAGGTGACGCGGGCGTGCTGGATGTAGACGTAGTGGCTGCGGTCGGCTTCGGCGGTGTCCTGGTTGGCGGCGACGCGGGCCATGATGGCCTCGGCGGTCAGCGGCAGATCAGGCTGCTGGGCGGAAAGTGGCAAAGCGAGGCCGAGGACGCAGAGTTGCAGGAGGTTCATGCTGGGAAGATACGGCGATGGTGTGTGGAAGTTCCCTGCGATTGCCGTTAGAGGTCGGGCGCGAGCATCTGGTAGCGGATGAAGAGGCGGGGAACGCGGGTGATCCAGTTGAGCTCGATCGATTGGCCGAGGTCGTGCCAGTTGGTGGCGCACGTCACGGGACGCTTCGCGAGGGTGGCGGCGTCGGCTGTGCAGTCGATTTGCGAGTCCAGCGGAGGGCCGTACTTGTCAGTTAGCGCGCGGTTGAACCTGGCGGCGGCGAAGAGCATGAGCGCTTCCTCGTTGCCGACGCTGGCGAAGTTTTGCCTCATGGAAGGGATGTCGAGCGAAAGGACCACGCTCATGAGGCCGCCCGCGTCGGTGAAGTGGAAATCGGCGCGGAGGGGGAGCGCGTAACGCATGCCGGGGAGCAGCATCTGGTAGTTGCTGACGGACTGGAGTGAGCCTTCGGCGCTGGTTTCTACGGAAAGGCTTTGCGCGGCGAGAGCGCTGCGGACTTCGTCGCGGGACTCGCCGAAGCGGAGGTTGTGCCAGGTGGTCTGGGCAGTGGCGGTGGTTGCGAGTGTGAGAAGGAGGAGGAGGGCTTTCATGGCTGAGGTTGAGACGGGTGGTGATGGGAAAGGTGGTGGAACGGTTTTGGGGGTGGGGTGGGGCAGGCGGGAAGCAGGTCTCTCCACTCCGGTCGAGATGACACATTTTTGGTGGTGTGGAAGAGAGCGGTCGCGCTTTGCGCGATACCCCACCCTTCGCAAAGTGCGCGAAGGATGGGGCACCCGGGGAGTTTGTGGCGCAGCGGAGGAAAGCAGGTCCTTCGCTGCGCTCAGGATGACAAATGCAATCAGGTTAGGCTTTGACTACGTTGCCGTCGACTACTTTGACTGGGTCGAGGAAGGGCATGGCTTTGCGTAGGTCGGCGCCTACTTTTTCGAGTTCGTGTTCGCGGTCCTGAGAGCGGAAGGCTTCGAATTCTTTGCGGCCGCTGTTCTGGTCGGCGATGAAGCGCTCGGCGAAGGCGCCGGACTGGATGTCGGTGAGGACTTCCTTCATGGCCTGCTTGACGGCGGGGGTGACGATTCGGGGGCCGCTGACGTAGTCGCCCCATTCGGCGGTGTCGGAGATGGAGTGGCGCATGTATTCGAGGCCGCCGCGGTACATGAGGTCGACGATGAGCTTGAGCTCGTGGAGGACTTCGAAGTAGGCGAGCTCGGGCTGGTAGCCGGCTTCGACGAGGGTTTCAAAGCCTGCCTTGACGAGGGCGGAGGTGCCGCCGCAGAGGACGGCCTGCTCGCCGAAGAGGTCGGTTTCGGTTTCTTCGGTGAACGTGGTTTCGAGGACGCCGGCGCGGGTGCAGCCGATGCCTTTGGCATAGCTGAGCGCGTTGGCGAGAGCGTTGCCGGAGGCGTCCTGCTCGACCGCGACTAGGCCGGGTACGCCGCCGCCTTCGGTGAAGACTTCGCGGACGCGATGGCCGGGGGACTTGGGTGCTACGAGGGAGACGTCGATGTCGGTGGGCGGCGTGATGGTGCGGAAACGGATGTTGAAGCCGTGGGCGAACATGAGGGTTTTGCCGGGGGTGAGGCCGGGCTCGATTTCTTTGTAGACCTTGGCGGCGGTCTGGTCGGGGACGAGGACCATGATGGTGTCGGCCCAGGCGGAGGCGTCGGCTACGGACATGACCTGGAGGCCGGCGAGTTCGGCTTTTTTGGCGCCGGGTGAGCCGGCGCGGAGGCCTACGCGTACTTCTACGCCGGAGTCTTTGAGGTTGAGCGCGTGGGCGTGGCCCTGCGAGCCGTAGCCGATGATGGCGACCTTTTTCGATTGGATGAGGGAGAGGTCTGCGTCTTGGTCGTGGTAGGTCTTTGCCATGTGGGTCGATTCCTTCTTTCTATTCAGTGTAGCGATTGATTTGAAATTGTCGGCTAGATCTGGTGGTAGAGCCGGTAGTGTTCGGTGGTGATGGATGTGAAGGGCAACATGCGGACGTTTTGCGAGCCGGTGTTGATTCGCCACTCGGTTGAGGAGGCGCGGGTGGCCGAGAGTAGCTGCTGCCGCGTGAGGGTTTGCGGTGCTGGGAGGATCGCGAAGAGAACGACAGGACCTTGCGCGAGGGCGACGAGATTCGGGTGTGTGGAGTCGAGGGGGATGAGGCGCAGCGGCATGTCGAGGGACAGCTCGATGCGGTCGCCGTTATGCCATTGGCGATCGAGAGTGAGCCAGGTGCCGGGTTGTGGCGCGAGGGATGGTGCGGGGCGGCCGTTGATGCTGACGCGGGTGGCGGGGCCGGCCCAGGCGGGGATGCGGAGTTGGAGTTTGAAGTGCTCGCTGCGGTCGGATTTTAGGGCGATAGAAATGTCGCCCGTTTGTGGGTAGTCGTGTTGTTGCGTGAGTGTGACGTGGGCGGAGCCGTGCTTCCAGGTCACGCGTGAGGGGGTGTAGAGGTTGACGGCGAGGCCGGTGGGCGAGGCGAGATAGGTGCTGATGCCGTAGTCGGCGGTGAGCTGGGGGAAGGTGCCGGAGCAGCAGGGCCACTTTTGTTCGTAGTCCGATTTCTGGGCGTCGTTGCTGTAGTCGGCGTAGTAGAAAGTGGTGCCGTCGGGCTTGATGGGGCGCGCGCCGAGGATGGTGTTGTAGAGGACCGTCTCCATGCTGTCGCCGTAGGAGCTTTCGCCGGTCGCGCAGAGCAGGTTGCGCGTGATTTTGAAGTGTCCGTACGCGCCGCAGGGGGTTTCGAAGCTGCTGTGGGTGTGGATGAGTGCGTTGGCGAGATCGTCGGTGGCAGGCCGCTGGAAGCCTTCGTTCGGGCCCCAGCCGCCGGTGGCGAAGCTCTGCTCCTGTACGAAGCGGAAGCCAATGCGGGCGGCTTCAAGATGCGGCTGACTGGCATCGACGAAGTACGCCTGCATGGCGGAGTTGAGGGAGTTGATGTGCGAGTAAGCGTGCTCGCCGGGAAGCACGTTGCGGCCTCCGGCGAGCGGCGTAAACCAGGTGCGGTCTTGCAGGAAGCGCTGTGCGAGAGTGCGGTAGCGCGCGCCTGCTCCGCGGGTGTAGGCGATGTAGAAATTTTCTGGGAGAGTGTAGGGTTCGTCCCAGGTGTAGGCCTCGTTGGGGTGAGGGCGGGCGCGCATCTCGGCGCGTGTGAGGGCGTGGTCGGGGAGCCAGGGGAGGACGGCGTCGGTGGCGTGGTTGAGGACCTGTAGCGCGATGGGATCATGCGCGAATTGGTGGGCGTCGATGAGGCCGCACATTGTTTTTTCGAAGGTGTAGCAGGGGAGGCAGTAGCCGTCGTAGAACCTGGTCGAGACGGTGGCGGCGAATCCGCGCACGAGTTCGTGCACCTTGGTCTGCGTTGCCTTGTCGCCGGTCTGCGCGTAGGCGCGGGAGAGGCCGGAGAGGTACTGTCCAAAGCTGTGGCCGGGGATGTAGCCGGTCATGTTTTTTGGCGGGTCGAAGAGGGGGGAGGGTGTGTACCATCCGCCCATGTCTTCGCCGGGCGCGGGCTGGCCGATGAGTTGGCGGAAGGGCTTGAGGAGGCGGTCGTTGTCGAGTGCGAGGAAAAGGGCGTGGTTGTGGTCAAACTGCTCGCGCATGGGGCCGGGGAGGAGAGTTACTTGTGTGTAGTCGAACTGGCGGAGCGGCTGGACTGGAGTAGGGAGCGCACGGGCGGCGCGCGCGGTCAATGCCATCGCGGAAAGCGATGCGCCGGACTTCAACAGGGACCTTCGGGTAAGTGGACTCATGCGTCGTCGTCCTCGAATTCGCTGGGGAGTTTTTCGTCTGCGGGTAAAGCGTCGGGATCGAGATCGAGGAGGTCGGGGCCTTCGTCGTTGTCGGCGGTTTTGGTGCCGAGGGCTTTGAGGAC
>CAZZYB010000232.1:0-6574 GCA_964658125.1 uncultured Acetobacteraceae bacterium
AGCACAAACTGCAGCACCTCATTGATGATCGCGGACCGCAACCCGCCAAGCATCACGTACAGCGCCACAGTCGCCGCGCCAACCCAGATCGAAAACGTAATATTCCAACCCAGCACCGTCTGCATGACGACAGCCATGGCGTACATATTTACGCCGGACATCAGGATCGTCATAAACGCAAACGACCCCGCACTCAGCCCGCGGGCGCCTTCACCAAAACGAAGCTGCAGATACCCCGGCACCGAATGCGTCTTCGAAATGTAATAGAACGGCATCATCACAATGCCGAGAAACAGCATCGCCGGAATCGCCCCGATCCAATACCAGTGCGTCGCCAGCAACCCGTACTGGTACGCCGAACCGGCCCACCCCATCAACTCCAGCGATCCCAAATTCGCCGAAACAAAACTCAACCCGGCAATCCACGCACTCATCTCGCGTCCGGCCAGGAAGAACTCTTCACTGGTATTGGTCGACCCCTTCACATAAAACCCGATGAAGACCACCACGGCGAAATAAAGGACAAGAATCAGAATGTCCACTGGCGACAGGTGCGTAAGCTGAGTGCCGTCCAACATCATCCAAGCGGCGAGTAGATGCATTGTTCTCCGTATGCCTGCCCCGTTAGGGACAGGCGGTCCATCAATCTGATCTGAGCTTCAACGCTTATAACATTGTTTCGACGCCTGAAAATATCCCCAGGAGCGGCGTCGAAATACAAATCGCGAGCGCGTGCCAAATATACCGCATCCCGCATGGCGCAGTCTTGCCAATTCATACCCACTCAAATTCGCACACGCCCTTACAACGCCCACCTGCTCAAACGGGTCTAAGCTTTGAGTGGGTTGCCGGTTGAGCCCTGTCAAGGAGAAAGTCAAATGCATCTTCGCAAGTTCGCCGGAGCCGTTCTAGCCGCCACCCTCAGCTGCACTATCGCCTTCGCGCAGGACAGCGCCAAGGACGACATGAAGACCGCTGGCCACGATACCAAAAACGCAGCTGTCTCCACCGGCCACGCTACCAAAAAGGTCGCGCACAAAACCGCGCATGGCACCAAGGTCGCTGCCAAAAAGACCGGCCACGCCACCAAGGTTGCCGCAAAGGATACCGCCCACGGTACAAAGGTAGGCGCAGAAAAGACCGCCACCGGAACGCGCAACGTAGGCCGCCGCATCGAAGGCAAAGAGCCCGTCCCCAACAATCCGAAGTAACCTCGGTCAGAGAAGTAACCTCGGTCCGACTGGCTTAAGCGCGTCACTCAGGTGGCGCGCTTTGCCTTCTCCCCAAAGCTTTCACTCGCCAGCACAACCAGCGCAATCCAGAACAAGTCCGCCCCCAGCAGGTGCAGAATCTGCATCCACTGCGGCGCCAGCAGCAATACATCCCCGATCCCGAGAACAATCTGCAAACCAAGCAGCGAAGCCACAATCGCCGCAGCGCGTCCGCCTCTCCGCCAGCAAAGCAGCCCCACAAAAATCAACGCAAGCGCCGAAGCAGCCGGATGAATCCACCGCATTCGCACAATCAGCGGCGCCGATGCAGCAAAGTCCGCGTACAACGCCGTCCGCAGATCGGGCGACGGAAACAGCGTATCCGCCAACGCAGCCACAGCCCCCGTCGCGCCCACCAAGATCGTCAGCAGGACTGCGCCCCACGCAACCGCCCTGTTCGACGTCACCGCCTCCACCGAACCCTCAGCGTGCCCTACCCACCACGCCGTCAACGTCAACGCCGCCAGCAGCAGCATCGTGTTCGTAAAGTGGATACACTGCATCGCAACCCGCGCATTCGACGCGTTCGCCTCCACGTATCCGCCCTTCACCAACACCGCTCCCAGCAGCGCTTCTGTGATCAGGAAAAACACAACCCACAGCACCCCACGCCGCGCACGATCCCCCTTCGCACGCTTCCAGAAAACCCACGCCGCAAGCACCGCAACCAGCGTCGCCAAAGTCCCCGACATCGACCGGTGCGTGAACTCAATAATCGTCGCCAGCCTCGGATGGTGCGGCACAAAACCGCCATTGCATAGCGGCCAATGATTGCCGCACCCCGCACCGGACCCGGTCGTCCGCACGATCGCGCCCCACAGCACCACCAGCACCATGAACGCCAGGACGCCCCAGGCAAACGGCGCCAGCGCTCGCTCTGAAACCGCAGCCCGCGCGGCCACGCTAATTCCCTGCCAGTTCGCGCGCCCGCAGCGTAGCCCGCTTCACCGCCTTGATCAGCGTCACCCGCAGACCGCCTTCCTCGAGCTCCAGAATCCCATCCACCGTACACCCCGCCGGAGTCGTCACTTCATCCTTCAGCAAGGCCGGATGCGATCCCGTCTCCAGCACCATCCGCGCCGCACCATACGTCGTCTGCGCCGCCAGCAGCGTAGCAATCTCGCGCGGCAGACCAACGTTCACACCAGCTTCGGCCAGCGCCTCGATGATGATGTACAAAAACGCCGGCCCCGACCCCGACAGCCCCGTCACGGCATCCATATGCTTCTCATCCAGCAGAGCCGTCCGGCCCACCGTCGCAAAAATCCTCTGCGCCAGCGCCAGGTGCTCCGCATCCGCAAACCGCCCGCCACACAACGCCGTCATACCCGCTCCCAGCATGGCAGGCGTATTCGGCATTGCGCGCACGACAGCCATCTCAATCTCGGCAGCGTCTTCAATAGCCCGCGTCTTCACCGACGCAGCAAAAGAGATCAGCAGCTTCTCCCGCGTCAACGCCGGCTGAATGCTCCGCACCAGGTCCCCAACCTGCATCGGCTTCACACCCAGCAGGATCACATCCGCCGACCGTGCCGCTTCAAGATTGTCCGTGGTTACACTCACGCCGTACATCGACGACAACGCCGCCGCACGTTCCGCATGGGCCACCGTAGCGAACGCATTCTTCGCCTCCACCAGGCCGCTCTTCACGAACGCCTGCAGCAAAATGCCGCCCATCTTTCCGGTGCCCAGCACTGCGACCCGCAGCGGCGCGTCACCGTTCTTCTTCGTGCCCTGAACTTCGCTCATGCAGCAAGGCTATCAAAGCCGCTCAGCCGGTCATCGTAAAATTCTGCTGCGAAACCCCTCCATCCAGCATTCGATACAGCGTAGACCGGCTGATCCCAAGGATCTCCGCCGCCCGCAGCTTGTTCCCGTGGCACCCCATCAGCACCGCGCGAATATGCTCCTGCACAACCTCCTCGAGCCGTACCATACGCACCGCGGCGGCCTCCACCTTCGGCTGTTCCGGCAGAGTCTTGTCAGCCGCCGCAAAGTGTTCCGCTGTCAGCGTCCGATCCTCGCCCGTCGCCAACAAGCTGCTGAAAGTCTGTTCCATCTGGCCAAGGTTCCCCGGCCATTTGAACTCGCACAAGGCCTCCAGAAAATCCGCGGAGAGCGACGGCGCATCCATCAGGCGCTCCTGGGCCAGACGATTCATCATCCGCGTCGCCAGCAAAGGAAGATCATCCTGGCGTTCACGCAGCGCTGGCACACCAATCCGTATCGTGCTCAGAACTTCCGCCAGCTCCGGCAGAAACCGCCCCGCACTCACGCAAGCGCGGAGGTCCGCACTCGTCGCAGCCACCACTCGGATGGGAAAGCGTACCCGAAACCGCAGCTTGCGCATCAGTCCGCGCTGAGCAGCAGCCGAAAGCCGGTCCACCTCAGGCACAAAAATCAGCCCTTCACCTAAAGGGTGCGAAGCAGACATCGAGTTCGCCAGCAACGCCTCCGCTTCTCCCGGCCCGACAACCACAAAGGGCAGCTGACTAACCGGCGAAAGCGCATGCAGCGACCGTGCAACCGCCTCAAACCCGCAACCCGCTTCACCCGAAACAATAGCAACGCGAAAGTGCGGAGCGACCCGCCGAATCTGCGACCACGTGCGCCCCAGCGCCGCGCTGTGGCCAAGCAAAGCTTCGTCGCCGTTGTAATCCGCCGTAGCAGTCCGTGGCGCAGGAAAGTTGAGAACGCGGTGAGAGTCGGTTGCCATACCCACTTCTCATCGGCACCCCTCACCAGGAGTTGAGCCCACAACAAAACAAAGCGGATACCCCATTCGAGGTATCCGCTCCTTTCAACTCGAAAAACTAAACGGCAGACTTCGCGCAATAAGCCTCAAACGCCCGCGTCAACTCCTGCGCAATCGCCGGCGCAGTCGAGCTCTCAATCGCCGAACGCTGCATCAGGTACACCAACTGCCCATCGCGAAACATCGCAATCGCCGGCGATGTCGGCGGATGGCCCTGCAGGTAGCTGCGCGCCTTCTCCGTCGCTTCACGATCCTGACCCGCAAACACCGTGAACGACTGGTCAGGCTTGACCGCGTTCTGCAGCGCCAGGCGAACGCCCGGCC
Organism: uncultured Acetobacteraceae bacterium; assembly: GCA_964658125.1. GTDB lineage: Bacteria > Acidobacteriota > Terriglobia > Terriglobales > Acidobacteriaceae > Granulicella. The sequence goes on from CAZZYB010000232.1 coordinate 4,351, forward strand.
GCATCTTGCCCGCCGCGCATCCACAAATCGAGTTCACCACAATCATCGTAGTCCCCGGCTGCGCAACCGCTGCGTCCACATCCGCGCTCGTGCGCGCTTCCTGAATGCCGGCGCGTGTCAACTCTTCGCGCATCGGTATCACCATCATCTCTGGGTACATAAGTCTTGCCTCCTGGCTGGTACTGCTTCCATTCGATTGTACGGTGACGCCCCCGGACTCAGCAAAATCCACCCACCCTTTTGCTCCAATCCGCCGCGTGCCCTACACTTGTATCAGTCGCACAAAGGGGCGGATAGCTCAGTTGGTTAGAGCGCCTGCCTTACAAGCAGGATGTCGGGGGTTCGAGTCCCTCTCTGCCCACCATTTCAAAACCCTTTGTTATAGCCCCTCGGAAGAGGGGCTTTCACTCTTGTGTCAAGCTTGTGTCTGATGGCCTCGCTTCAGGTTGCAAGCCGAGCTTCGCCAGAATCCTCGAACGCGTATCGAAGAGAGATGATTAACAGCACAATAAGGGTCAGAGCTTTCAGTTGCCCGCCATACCGTACGTCGTGGTGAACAAGGTAGTCCTGCGTCGTGAACAGCACAGCGAAGCAGGCGAAGGCCGCCGAGAGGCCCTTCCTCCATTGTGAAACGCCCATAAGCACCAGCATGGCGAACGGAGCGTAGAGGTGGATCAGGGTATAGTCGTGCGAGATTACCGGGAGCAGGACGGCTACCACAGAGAGCGCCAGAATTTGATTTACAAGAGGAAGCTTCCTGATCCCGAACCACCAGAGGGCGATCCCGGCGGCTGCGCTGCATGGCAGATATACGCGAACGAGGCCCCTGAGGGTGCCGATCCCGGCCAGGGAGTTTCTAACGACTTTGCAGAACCCATAAAGCGAGTGGTCTATACCGCTCAGGATGGGATGCCACTCGTATACGTAGAATTCGGTGAACTGAGGCATTTGCGCGGCCAGGCCGTGGTATGCCACGCTCACGCTAGGGCCGACGTACCAGAGCGAAACGAGCATGGAGAGGGCGAAGGCAGCAACGCCGACGGTCACGTCTTTATACCGCTTCGACGCCAGCGGAATCGCCAGGAAGATCACCGGGTAATACTTTAGCGACCCAGCGAGGCCGATCAAAACCGCAGACTGCCAACCGTATCCGCGTACCAGGAGGAACAAACCCGCCGCAAGGACAACCCAGACTACGAGTTCCATATTGTCCAGGTAGACCGCCAGCGCGAATGGATAGGACGTCAGCAGACAACCGCCGGCGAAGAGGCTCGCGGCCCACGTCGAAATTCCGGCCTTTCGAAGCGCGAAAGCAAACATAACAGTTGCCGCAACGATGCAAAGCACCGTCGCACTGCGGAACCATATCTCCGGTTTGGCAAATGAGCCGTAGAAGAGCCAATACACAACCGCAACCGGGGCCGGATAGTTGAACGGATAAAGATGTGGCCCGAAGAAGTCAGCCTGGTGAAACACGGCAAAACGATCCGCGAAGCAGGTAAAATCTCCCCGGTTGTGACCCGGAGGCAAAAATCGAGCAGTGTAAGGGAACAAGGACAGGTGGCGGACAACCTGAAAGTATTGCACCGCGATCAGCGATAAACCGTCCAGCAGAAAGAGCGAGGCAAGGAACAGCCAGAGGCGGTTCGGAAGCTTCGGCATATACCCGCCCGTATCATCCGAATTTTGCATGTTTTCCAATTTATCAGCTTCCAAAACGAAGCATCCGCTCGCGCGGAGCGTCCCCCCTAAACCGGGCTGAGCGAGGCGCTACTGACTACGCGAAGAACTTGCGGGGGAGCCCTCACCGCGCCACCACCAGTTCAGGCGAGCTACATCATTCTGGTTTTAGGTCGGTACAAGCTGGTGCCGCGCTTAAGATTACCGGCGTACAACCCATCGCACCCTAACCGGCGAGAATGCGTTGCCCGATTTTGTGTCAAAATTGTGACAGGAAGGTACGGGTTCGACTCCATCTGTGCCCACCGAACCCTTTGCCGGCAGCCGTGTAACGCTCATGAAAAATCGCACACAGGGCTGCAACGGCGGCCAGATCTCCCGGCCCCGATATATCGTAGCTCTGCTATTGATGCTTCCTCTCAGCATCAACGCGCAGCATCTGTCGGACGTTTCAGACAGCACCATCCAGCCCGCAACCGCCGCCACTTTACTCGCAGACGCCCCCTCCACAGTCCTTCGCGAAATCATCGATCCGCCCCAGACC
>CAZZYB010000233.1:0-742 GCA_964658125.1 uncultured Acetobacteraceae bacterium
GCTCGTTCACAAACGCCTGCACCACACCCGCAATGTCCGAGTTCAACTTGCCCTTGGTCTGGCCTTCAAACTGCGGCTGCGGCAGCTTCACGCTCACCACGGCGACCAGGCCTTCGCGGACGTCGTCGCCCGAAAGATTTTCCTTCACATCCTTGAACAGCCCCAGCGCCGCGCCCGCCACATTGATCGTCCGCGTCAGCGCCGTCCGAAAGCCCGAAAGATGTGTTCCGCCATCCACCGTATTGATGTTGTTCGCAAACGAGAACACCGTCTCGGAGTAAGCGTCGTTGTATTGCAGCGCGATCTCCATCACCACCGCGCCCTGCTCGGTTTCCATGTAAATCGGCTTCTCGTGAAGCACCTGCTTACCCTTGTTCAGGTGCTTGATGAACTCGGCGATACCGCCCGTGTACTTGAACTGCTGCGTCTTCGCTTCGCCCGTCTTGGCGTCGGTAACCCGCTCATCGGTAAGGTTGATCTCAATACCCTTGTTCAGGAACGCAAGCTGCCGCAGACGTGTCGCCAGGATGTCCGCGTTGTACTCGGTCACCGTAAAAATGCTCTTGTCCGGAAGGAAGTGGATCTTGGTCCCCTTGCGCTTGGACGGCCCCATCTTGCGCAGCTCCGAAATCGGATCGCCCTTCGAGTAGTCCATCTCCCACGCAAAACCATCGCGCCAGATCTCCACATCGAACGCTTCACTCAGCGCATTCACGCAGCTCACACCGACGCCGTGCAGCCC
>CAZZYB010000233.1:752-4670 GCA_964658125.1 uncultured Acetobacteraceae bacterium
GAAACCTTGTAATTCGAAGCATCGAACTTGCCGCCCGCATGAAGCATGGTCAGCACCACCTGCACCGCCGGCATCACCTCACCGGTAGGCAGCGTCTTGTTGTCCACAGGGATCCCACGCCCATCGTCGACCACCGTAATCGAGTTGTCCACGTGGATCGTCACATCGATCTTCGTCGCATACCCCGCCAGCGCCTCATCGACCGAGTTGTCCACCACCTCATACACCAGGTGATGCAGACCCTGCTCGCCGGTCGACCCGATATACATGGCCGGACGCAGCCGGACAGCCGCCAGGCCTTCAAGAATCGTGATATTTTCACCGGTGTAATTTCCCTCCGGCGTGACCGGAGGAACAGGGATCTGATTTGCGGGTACGGGGGTGATGTCTTCAGGCACGAACGGGACGCTCCATGTTTCCAGAAAAGGCAAAAACTGCCGCTGAAAGAGATACGGAGAAACCTGCAAAAACCCTTGAAAAGACTAGTATTTTGCGAGTTTTCTCGACTCCTGAGTATAGCACGCGGAGGCCCTGTTTTTCGGCCTGCGAACCATAGGAAATCCGTCCCGAAACGGTCGATGGGCGCCTGCGCGGAGGACGGTTTTCGCCCCCCGCAACAGACGCCCATTTTCCTGCTCTTTTCAGCCTCTTAGCGCCTCGGAATGACCCTTATTTCGCCTCAAACGTGAGCGGTTGAACGGCCACCGGCGGCACCTCGCGCTCCGCCAAGACCCGGTTGTAAACAACCCCCGCAATCGCCGCACCCAGAATCGGCGCCAGCCAGAACATCCAAAGCTGCTGCCCATACCCCAGCCCCGAATCCGCAAAGATCGCCGCCGCCGTTGACCGCGCAGGGTTTACCGACGTATTCGTCACCGGAATGCTCACCAGGTGAATCAGCGTCAGCCCCAAACCAATCGCCAGCGGCGCAAAACCCTTGGCCGCCCGCTGATCCGTAGCCCCCAGAATAATGAACAGAAAGAAGAAAGTAAGCACCGCCTCCGCCACAAAACAAGCCGAAAGGCTATAACCGCCCGGCGAAAGCGCTCCAAACCCATTCGAAGCGAAGCCGCCAGCCACAAACCCCGGCTTACCCATCGCGATAAAGTGCAGAACCCCCGCACCCAGCATCCCACCCACAACCTGCGCCACAACGTAAGGCAGCAAATCCTTCACCGGGAACCTTTTCCCCAGCACCAGCCCCACCGAAACCGCAGGGTTCAGATGACAGCCCGAAATATGCCCAATGGCATAAGCCATCGTCAAAACAGTCAGCCCAAACGCCAGCGCAACCCCGGCAAACCCAATGCCGAGCGTAGGATAACCAGCCGCCAGCACAGCCGATCCACAACCGCCAAAGACCAGCCAGAACGTACCAAACATCTCCGCCGTACAGCGGTGAAACAGTGTTGAAGGCATAGGTAAGCGACCACTTTCAAAGTGAGATGGCGGCCCTTTCAGGGCCCGGAGCCGCTTGGAAGTTGCGAGAAGTGTAACCCGGCAGCATCCCCCACGGGGTCAATTTTTCCTCGACTCAACCGTATCTTCACGCGAAAAGATGAAGCCTTGGGAAGGTCCGCCACCCGCCCTACGTCCAGCTCCCTGCACCTTCTGCTCGGTTGCCGCCTGCGAGGCCTCCCCATAGACTGGCCGTTCAAAGCTCTGCAGGTGAGTGATCGCCTCCTCAGCCCGTGCACGCAGTTTAACCAGTTCCTGCGGAAACTTTTTCCGCAACGAGGCGTACGGCATCTGCAGGCGAAAGTTGCCCGCAAGGATCGACTCGTTACGTTCGAGAAACGTCCAGTAGAGCGCCGTAAAAGGGCACGAGTCAGGCCCCACCGACTTCTTCGGATCGTACTTGCAGTGTCCACAGAAGTTCGACATGCGGTTGATGTACGCCGCCCCGGAGACATACGGCTTGGTCGCCGTCACGCCTCCATCCGCGTACGTAGCCATGCCCAGAACATTCGTCTCGACCACCCAGTCATACGCATCCACATACGCAAACCAGAACCAATCCGTCAGTTCGCGCGGCGAAAACCCGCACAACGTCGCCAGGTTGGAAAGAACCATAAGCCGCGTGATGTGGTGCGACCACCCTTCTTCGATCACCTGTGCCACCACGGTATCCATGCAGTGCAGACCCGACTTCACACCCCAGTACACGGCAGGCAGCGGAAGCGACGCACCCAGCGCCGAGGGCGTAGCCCCCGCGAGCGGGTCGTGGTCGCCGGCGCTCCGGTAAGCCTCCGCGGCAACCTCCGTCTGGTCGGGTGACCGCTCCTGCGGCCGCGGCCTGGGCTCCTGCGCCACATGGTCCGCAAGCAGCCGATACCCATCCGTCTGCTCATGCAGGTGACGCATAAACTCGCGCCAGCCCAGTAGCTGACGAATGAAACCTTCGCACGAAGCCAGCGGAGCCTGCCCTGTCTCAGCGCGATCCGCCACATCGCGCACCAGGTCACGGGCCAGCAGACGGCCAAGATTCAGCAGCACAGACGTCTTCGAGTGGAAAAGCTGAAGATGATCGTCGCGCATAGCGTCTTCAAACCGTCCGAAAGAAGGCAACATGTGATTCAGAAAGAACTTCCAGAAAGTGTCGCAATCGCCCTGCGTGCAGGGCAGATCAAACCCGTTCAGCGTGCCGAAGTGGTGCCCGTAAGTCGACTCCACAAAGGCCATGACCTCCTCCGTGATCGCATCGGGCGTGAAAACCGGAGGTGCGGGCACAGGAACCTCACCCTTGTACGGTTTGCGATTGTCAGCGTCGAACGAAAACTGGCCACCCACGGGCTTGGCGTTCTTCATCAGGATCCCGCTGTGTTGCCGCATGCGCCGGTAAAAGCGGTCCATCACATACGATTTGGCCGCCTTGTAGGGACCAAACGTCTCTACAAAATCTGTGGTCGTAGACGCCCACGTCGAATCCTCCACAAACTCGATGGCGAGCCCGTTTCCTTTCGCCCCCGCAAGGTCCAGACGCAGCTCCCGCTCGGCGGGCGTCATGCAAGTCAGAACCGGCAGGCCCCGTTCGCGCTGCAGCTCAACCAGAGCCTGGCCGTGACTTGCCGGCGAAAAGTGATACAGCACAGACACGCCTTTGTTCCGCTGCTCCAAGGCAAAGTGGCGCATGTTCGAGATCAGCACCGCGAGCTTCTTCTTGTGATACGGCCGCCTCAGCGCCTTCGCCGTAGACTCCACGATCACGATCCCCGTGTCCTCGGCCGCCTGTTCGGTCAGCGGCCCCGTGCGGTCCGTGTACCGGTCGTAAGGAACATAGATCCAGCGGCGATTCCGTATGTCCGCCGCCGTCGGCCCACTACTCCTGACATCCTTTTCAAACGTCGACATCTCCTCAATCTATACGCCCCCTAGGGCTTACCGCTCAACCTCTCATCCGGACGCGACACACCGGCCTTGACCAATCGATAACTATTATCGTTTACTAACTCCTGATGCCGTCCCAAGCCATCGCCGCCACCAAACCCTTCCGCGACCTCTGCGCCGAGCACGGCCTCACCGCCACCCACCAGCGCCAGGTCCTCTACGACGTCATGCAGACCATGCCCGGACACCCCAGCCCGGAAGAAGTCTACGCCCGCGTCAAAAAGCGCATCCCGGCCATCTCCCTCGCCACGGTCTACAAAAACATCCACCTCTTCGTCGAGCGCGGCGTCCTCAAGGAGGTCAGCCTCCATCACGGCTCCCTCCGCGTCGAGCTCAACAGCCACGCCCACCACCACATGGTCTGCTCGCACTGCAAAGCCATCACCGACATCGATGAGCACGACCTCGGCATCCCCCCCGCACGCGCCACCCTCCCCGGAGGCTTCCAGGTAGAGCGCTACGCCATCGACGTCATCGGGATCTGCGCCGCCTGCCAGAAAGCCGGACTCGCAACTCGAAACTCATTACTCG
>CAZZYB010000233.1:4680-6565 GCA_964658125.1 uncultured Acetobacteraceae bacterium
CTCGCTCGTAAACCCCAACCTCCCCGCCACTCTCTACAAGAATCAGGAGCAACAATGCCAGAAGAAATGAAGTGCCCAGTCCCGCACGGCAACAGCCCCGCCATTGGCGGCCCCTCCGTCACGGCCACCGAAACCGAGGCCCCGCACCACGGCGCGGTCACCCATAACTCCCGCAAGATCGTCCGCAACCAGGACTGGTGGCCCGACCGCCTCGACCTCGCCGTGCTCCACCAGAACACCAAGCTCGCCGACCCCATGGGCGACGACTTCGACTACGCCGCCGAGTTCAAAACCCTCGACCTCGACGCCGTCATCCAGGACCTCCGCGCCCTCATGACCGACTCTCAGCCCTGGTGGCCCGCGGACTTCGGCCACTACGGCCCCTTCTTCATCCGCATGGCCTGGCACTCGGCCGGCACCTACCGCATCTTCGACGGCCGCGGCGGAGCAGGCATGGGCACCCAGCGTTTCGCCCCGCTCAACAGCTGGCCGGACAACGTCTCGCTCGATAAAGCCCGCCGCCTCATCTGGCCCATCAAGCAGAAGTACGGCAAAAAAATCTCCTGGGCCGACCTCATCATCCTCACCGGCAACGTCGCACTCGACACCATGGGCCTCAAGCCCTTCGGCTTCGGCGGCGGTCGCGCCGACGTCTGGGTCCCGCAGGAAGACATCTTCTGGGGCTCCGAGCACACCTGGCTTGGCAGCGACCGCTACCAGGGCGACCGCGATCTCGACAACCGTGTCGCCGCGGTCCAGATGGGCCTCATCTACGTGAACCCCGAAGGCCCCGACGGCAAGCCAGACCCCCTCGCCTCCGCCCGCGACATCCGCGAAACCTTCGGCCGCATGGCCATGAACGACGAGGAAACCTTCGCCCTCATCGCCGGCGGCCACACCTTCGGCAAGGGCCACGGAGCCCACGATCCCGGCAAGTACGTAGGCCCCGAACCCGAGGGCGCGGCCATCGAGCAGCAGGGCTTCGGCTGGAAGAACTCCGCCGGCAAAGGCCACTCCGAGGACACCATCTCCTCCGGCCTCGAAGGCGCCTGGACCTCAACCCCCACCAAGTGGGACAACGAATATCTCGACAACCTTTTCAACTACGAGTGGGAGCTAGGCAAGGGTCCCGGCGGCGCCTGGCAGTGGTACGCAAAAGACGTTGAGCCGTACTTCCCCGACGCGCACATCGACGGCAAGAAGAACAAGCCCATGATGTTCACGGCCGACCTCGCCCTGCGCTTCGACCCGATCTACGCCGAAATCGGCAAGCGCTTCCAGACCCACCCCGACCAGTTCGCCGACGCCTTCGCCCGCGCCTGGTTCAAGCTCACCCACCGCGACATGGGCCCCATCACCCGCTACCTCGGCCCGCTGGTCCCCAAAGAAGTCCTCATCTGGCAGGACCCCGTCCCCGCCGTCGACCACGAGCTCATCAACGACTCCGACATCGCCCTGCTCAAGACCAAAATCCTCGCCTCCGGCCTGACCATCTCGCAACTGGTCTCCACAGCCTGGGCCTCAGCCTCCACCTTCCGCGGCTCCGACCGCCGCGGCGGAGCCAACGGAGCCCGCATCCGCCTCGAACCCCAACGCAACTGGGAAGTCAACCAGCCGCTAGTCCTCAACAAGGTCCTCACCACTCTCGAAGGCGTTCAAAAAGCATTCGGCAAGCCCGTCTCCATGGCCGACCTGATCATCCTCGGCGGTTGCGCCGCCGTCGAAGAAGCCGCCAACAAGGCCGGCCAGAACATCACAGTCCCCTTCACCCCCGGTCGCACGGACGCGACGCAAGAGCTGACCGACGTCCAATCCTTCTCCGTCTTGGAACCCACGGCCGACGGCTTCCGCAACTACCTCCGCCCCGGCCACAAGCTCCGCGCCG
>CAZZYB010000234.1:0-6557 GCA_964658125.1 uncultured Acetobacteraceae bacterium
GTTCGTGTTCCTGGCCAGTGACGACGCAAGCTATGTGACCGGCGAAATCTATGGAGCGACCGGCGGCAAAACTCCGTTCTAAGTGCAGAGCGCCTCGCGAAGCAACCTTCGCGGGGCGCTCCCCAGTTACTTTGCGTTTGAAGTGACAGCGTTCAAGCTTGCAGAGCTTCTGCAGCGCGGACGAGTCGATGACGCTCGACAATTGAATACTGCGCTTCAGCTCTCCTAATGAGGTCATCCAAGTCCAGGGAAGTCGAGAAGCCGCGGAGTAGCGCCACCTGCTGCAGAGCCTTCCAGAGATGCATTTTACCAAGTATCCCAAGCGCAAGAAATTCAAAGGCTTCAAACAGACCGAACGCCTCTTCTCCCGCCCCTAGCTTAAGGGTGACAGCTTTTGCTCCTAAATACGCACCGGAATCTTTGATCTTGCTCGACCCAAAGCCCATGTCGTTAGCAAGTCTCTGTAAAGCGTCGCGGTCTTCTACAATGTCTGACGACAAACCACTTAGAACGTTTTCAACCGATTCATCCTTGTGACTTTCCAGCAGGGTCTGAATGGTGTCGACCGCCATATTCGCCCCGGCAAGGTGATCGTGGAGATAAGTGGCTAAATTTTGCGCCATATCGCACTCCTTTCAATCGTTCAAGAAGCAGAGCCAGAGAGTCTCCGCACCCGATCTCACTCACAATCGTCGAGAGCTTGGATGCAGAAGCGCCCGAAAGAGCTTGTTGGCTTTGCGCAAGGAGCTGTCTCGCGTCCCTCCATTCTTCAGCAACGTGAGTGTGGGGAATGCTGCTCTCTGACCGCGACCGCGAATCTGTGCATCTGACGGATAGGATACGAATATGAAAAAGACCGTCACCGCGCAGCCATCCAAACATGCAGATTTTCCCGCGACTGAGTTGTGGCTCGACCTTCAGACGTTGGCTGATGCCGAGATTAGCTCGGAGGATTCCCTCCATCCTTTCGAGGCTTCCCTCAGCATGGGTGGTTCGGGCTGGCGTGCTTCCGTACCGGGCCCGCAGGTCATCCGCCTCCTGTTTCACAAACCCCAAAGCATTCGGCACATACACCTTGAATTCTCGGAACTCGGCCTGGAACGCACCCAGGAATTCAAGGTGATCGCGCGCTTCTCCGGGATGCCTCAGGCCGAAGTTGTACGCCAGCAGTGGAGCTTCAGTCCTGGCGGCTCCACGTCCGAGATAGAAGATTACAAGGTGCATCTGCAAGAGGTGACGGCGCTGGAGCTACAGATCGATCCGGGACGGCACGATAAGCAATGCCTCGCATCACTTGACTTCATCGCTTTGGCGTAAGGCCAAACCAATCTACCGAGCATCCCGCGATTGGGCGATGGCTGAAGATGCTTGGTCGCTATGCACTACTTTAGCTGGTGCGTCCATCTGAGGGATTCGGGATCGATGTACACATATTTGACCGCGGGAAACTCCTCTCGAATTGCTTCCTGGATATTGTCCGCCGCCTGCATCAGTTCACCCGCGGTGCGTTTCGGATCGAATTCGAGATCGATGGTGACAAGCACGTCCTCCGGACCAAAGTGCATCGTATGCGAACGCCGAACGAAATGAAACTTCCCCTCCCCAACGGCTAGTTTCTTGATAGCGAGATCTATCTCTGTTTCCACAGACTCGCCGATGACGAGATGGCGGGTGTGCACCATGAGGAACATTGCGACGCACGCGAGCAGTAGTCCGATCAATACCGATCCAATCCCGTCGGCCATCTGCACACCGTGAGTAGAGAAATAAATACTTAACAGAGCAATGACCTCGCCCACCACGGCAGCGGAGTCTTCGGCAAGTACCATAAAGGTCGTCGGGTCCTTCGATTCCTTAACCGCTCTCCAAAATGCCTTTCCTTCTGTTTGCTTCTTGAATTGGACAGTGCCGTAGATGAGACTGACGGCGTCAAAGAGAAGACCGCAGGCGAGCGCGCCGTAAGCCCAACCGGCATGTTGAATCTCGGATGGATGCAGCATACTTCGCACGCCCTCAAAGATCGTTACTCCTCCGCCCACGCTGAAAACGGACAGCGATACGATGAGGGACCAGAAGTAGAGGTCTTTCCCGTAGCCGAACGGGTGGAGATCGTCAGCAGGGCGCTTGCTGGCTCGGAGTCCATATAGGAGTAGAAGATCGTTCACGCCATCGATCGCCGAATGAAGCCCTTCGGAGAGCATTGCGGCGCTGCCTCCTATGCCGATCGCCAGTTTGATGGCAGCAATCGCAAAATTCGCGGCTGTCGCTCCTATAACGGCAGCTTTAGATTCCTGTGCCATGATGCCAAAAACTCCAACTTCCTGATTCGTTTGAACGGCGGGTCACGTAGATTCATGAGAACTAGCCCGGAAATTATTGGTTGTCCGGCGACGGATCAAGTGCATCTCATGCAACGGACATCAATTTTTGGGCTGACTTCCAGGCGCCAGTTCATTGATCGCTTGGCGGGCCAATCACTTCACCGATGCAGCACTTGTGCCCATTCACCGGAGGTTTTATGACGCAAGCAATAAGCAAAGACCCGCTCGCACGCATCGCTGAACGACAGACCTGGATCACTCCGGATGCCCAACGATCAACACAGAAGGCGGTGTCGGATTTCACTGACCTGCTGGGCGGACCGACCCTGCAGAAGGCGCTTCACGGTGACTGGTTGCATGAACCACTTCACGCGATTTTGACCGACATACCCATTGGCGCATGGACGGCGACCGTTGCCTTCGACGCAATGGGAACTCTATCGGGTCGATCGACGTTTGACACCGCAGCCGACGGCACTGTCGTGATTGGATTAATTGGGGCAGCAGGAGCCGCCGTCACCGGTCTCAACGACTGGTCAACTGTTCAAAGTCCGGCAGCAAGACGAATCGGCGCCGTGCACGGCTTGCTCAATGTCCTCGCCGTTGGCTTGTTCCTTGGTTCATCCGTAGCGCGCAGGCGGAATTCTCGCAGTACCGGTAGGGCGCTTGCCGCGTTGGGCTACTTAGTTGTCTCTGCTTCTGCCCACCTTGGTGGAAATCTCGTGTATGAGCATGGGATCGGGGTAACTCCTACCGAGACGCGTGAAAGCTAAGGGAAGCGCTGGCGTCGTTAGTGACGCATGCCTACTCTCTCCTCATATGCGCATCTAACATTTTGATGCGCCTGCAGGAGAGTGGATTTGATAGACGACGCAACTCTTTCAGCCCTGAACAAGAACGAACATCCTTGCCCACAGTTTCGCAGAAACGTGTGGTACTGCCTCAATGGAACCTGGGATTTTTACATCGACGCAGAAAGCGAGCAGGTAGATTGGACCGACGTTCCGTGGGACCGCCAGATCGTCGTTCCGTTCAGTCCGGAGACCAAAGCGAGCGGTGTGTTCCACCCCGGTTTTTACTCCGCAGTCTGGTACAAGCGCAGCTTCCGTATCGAGCGCGTGAAAGCCGATGAGCGATGGATCGTCCACTTCGAAGCTGTGGATTATCGGACTACTGTTTGGGTGAATGGAGCGAAAGTCTGCGAGCACGAGGGCGGATACACCCCATTCAGCGTCGATATCACGGATGCACTTGCAGACACGGACGCCCTGCAAGAGATCGTAGTGCGAGCTGAGGACGATCCCGCAGACCTTTCCAAACCCCGCGGCAAACAGGATTGGCGGCTCCAGCCGCATTCAATATGGTATCCGCGAACGACCGGCATATGGCAAACGGTGTGGCTGGAACGTGTACCTCCAGTGCGCCTGAACACACTGACTTGGACTTCGAGTCTCGAACACTGGGACATTGGATTCGACGCTACGATTGAGGGCACCCGCGGCGCAAGATATACCCTTTCCGTTAAATTGATGCGCGAACATATCGTACTTGCAACCGACACGTACGAAGTGATGGCCGGCGAGGTGCATCGAAGAATCGCTCTGTCCGACCCCGGCATCGACGATTTCCGGAACGACCTGCTTTGGAGCCCTATGTCTCCGACCTTGATCGACGCCTTCCTCGAACTGCGGGATGAAATGGGCAACATCATCGATACGGTGGAGAGTTACACCGCCATCCGCTCGGTTGCTGTGCAGGGCGACAAATTCATTCTCAACGGGCGTCCCATGATCCTGCGTCTTGTTCTGGACCAGGGATATTGGCCTGACACTGGCCTCACAGCGCCTGACGACCAGGCACTCGTGCATGATGTCTTACTAGCCAAGGTGCTCGGTTTCAACGGAGTCCGCAAGCACCAGAAAATTGAATGCCAGCGCTATCTGTACTGGGCCGACCGCATGGGCTTGTTGGTTTGGGAAGAGATGCCAAGCGCTTATCGTTACACGACAAAATCTATCGGACGTCTCACGGCCGAGTGGCCCGAAGTCATCCGTCGCGACCGAAGCCATCCTTGCATCATCGCCTGGGTCCCGTTCAACGAATCCTGGGGCGTCCCCGATCTGCCAGATAGCCCAGCCCAGCGTCACTACGTGCAGGCACTCTACCATCTCACAAAATCTTTGGACCCTAGTCGTCCGGTGATAGGCAACGACGGGTGGGAGAGCATCGCAACAGACATCATAGGCATACACGACTACGACGACAAACCCGAGCGCATTGGCAAGCGCTATCGCATTGACGATATTGAGGCAGAACTGTTCAAGCGCGAACGGCCAGGCGGACGGATGCTCTTTGTCGGCGACGACAAGGCTGTGAAGCATCCGATCATTCTCACCGAGTTCGGCGGTATTGCTCTGGGTAAGGAGGACGGTATCTGGGGATATTCGCGCAGCGACTCATCTGAAGAACTCGTTCGTCGCTACAGTGCTCTGCTTGCAACGGTGCGGAATCTGCCAGCCCTTGCCGGCTTCTGTTACACACAGTTTACCGACACCTATCAGGAAGCTAATGGGCTGCTCTACGCTGATCGAACTCCTAAGGCGCCGTTCGAAGAGATATCCAAAGCGACGACAGGAGCTCTACCAGACTATGATTCCTTGACTCAAACGGTCTGGCGCGAGCATTTGATGCAGCACCGCGATCATTGACCCGGTCACGCAGCTCGTTCCTGCCGAAGGGGATAACAAAGGCGGCTACTCTGGCGCCACCAACCCGGGTGTGCGAGCGCGGGGTGCTGCGGCACATGGCCCTTGGCAATCTGGCTCACGATCTGCGCAAGTTCAGTGATTACCGGTTCGCCATTGCGGACATCGAATACGCCGGACTCATAATATCCGTTCTCTTTCGTCACCAATTGATTCCAGTAGTAGGATCCGAGTAGCGCCCACGCTGTGAGTGCAACACACTCGACCCCCTGTCGCCGGGCCTGCATCGCGCCCTTCCAGCTTTCCACCATCCACCGAATCTGCTCATCAATGGAGCAACCCAGGTGAACTTCGGTTATGGCTACAGGGATCTGATACCGCTCCCAGGCTTCGGTCAGTAAGGCTCCGACACCCGCTATCCCGTCACGGCTGACCCTCACAGCCTCTACATCTACAAATGGCCCTTCCGCAGAGCCGAGGCCCTCAGGATACAAGTCGACGCGATGATCGAGATAGCGATCGCTCGTCACGTAATAGTTCACTCCGATGACCGACGGCGGGCATGGATGGTCGGCGAACCACATAATATCCGATTCAGAAATTCCCGCAGCGTGAATGTACTCGAACAGCGGATGATGCTTATCCACGGATCCGCAGAGCAGATCGTATGGAAGCCATCGACGCTGGTCCAACATTTCAGATACGTTTCTAAGTTCAGGGGTTCCGCATATGCGTCCCACGTCATCAGTTTGAATGAGCTGTGCATCCGGCCGCACACGCCGAATAGCCTCCATACTCAGTACGGTGCCCTTCAACTCGTTCAACAGAGCTCGAAGATAACTCATCGACGATTGATGGTGTGGATACCACACTCCATACATCCCACTGAAGCGAGCGGTCGTATTTGGCTCGTTCACGGGGGTGTACGCGTCAATCCATGGATAACGTTGCGCGACTGCCCCGGCGTACGCAGCCAGCTTTTCCGGGAACGCGGGATCCAAAAGACTTGTATGTGGCGGCCCGCTTCCGTGATGCAGCAGCCCCGCTATAGGTCGGATGCCCAGTTGCTGGAGACATCCCAGGCGTTCATCAAACCAACGCCATGAGCGATTGCGCGCATAGCGTTCCCAAAGCAGACCGAAACGAAGCGTGCGTATGCCCAGTCCCACAAACCGCTCATAGTCACCCAGCCGTCTGTCGTGACCCGAGAGCTCCGTTTGATCGAAGTACCGGTCGTCCACACGATTGCATGTGTACTCGACGCCGCCCCACAATTCCATCGCCTCGCGTGTTGGCTCTGTCGACCTCTTCTCGATCTCGAGAACATGCGACATGACTACGCGGCCTCGCTATCTTCCTGCGCCATGCTCGCCTTGTCCTCGATGCCAACTACGTTTTTGATCCGCACATTCACCTTGCTAAGCGCCACACTCTCTTTGTGGTGGCAAAGCTTATCCGCCAGCGTGAGTGCCTGCGCCACAACCTGGTCCATGTTGTAGTACTTGTACGTTCCAAGCCGTCCCGCAAAGTG
>CAZZYB010000235.1:0-4206 GCA_964658125.1 uncultured Acetobacteraceae bacterium
CGGACTCCGCTGCGATTCCGCCCACAAAGGCTCAAAGGCCCTCGGCGGGCCCCGGTCCCGACGATCTATATCGCGGCGCCCTGGGCGACTACATGGCTGGAAAGTATCCCCTCGCCGCCTCCGAATTCGCAGACATCATCAAGCAGTATCCCGACGACAATCTTTCAGGGAACGCTTATTACTATCTTGGCGAAATCAACAACCGCACCCAAAAGCCGTCGCTTGCAATCAAGGACTACGATCACCTGCTGGAGCATTACCCGGACAACTCCAAGATCCCGGCCGCTCACCTGCACAAGGCCGAGTCCCTCATCGCCATGAAGCAAACCGAGGCGGGCATTCGGGAGCTACGCGCGCTCATACAGCGCTTCCCGAACTCACCGGAATCCGCGCAAGCCCGCACCAAACTGAACGCGATGGGTGTTCCCATAATCCCGCGACGCTAGACAGCTGTCGCCGGGCCGCCACGCAGCACTTCAGTTGCGGATCTCGCGCATCACCGTCTCCACCCTCGCACGCTCGTCGCCGTTCGCCGGCAACCGCGGCAGCCTGGGAGCGCCGCCATAGTACCCATTCAAATCGCAGGCGTACTTCAAGCTGCCGATCCCAAGCTCATCATTCAGCAGCCGAGTCGCCGCTGCGATCCTCTCCGCTTTCAACTCTGCGAGCTTCGGGTCGCCATCTTTCCACGCAGCATAAACCTCGTGACAAGCCTGCGGAGCGCACGCCGCAAGCGCAGGGACACCGCCGGCCGCACCCGCCAGCAACAGCGGAAGCATATCGACACTGCCTGCCGGCAATATCTGAAACCCAACCTTCTTCGTGCGCGTTTTGAGTGCCGGTTGCGGCGGAGCAACAGCAACTGCCGTCCCTCCGCTTCCCAACGAGTCGGCTGAAACAAACGTTGCCGATCCCACCGCTTCAACTGTGAGCATGCGCGCAGTCACTGCCGCAAAAACTTGCGTCACCGTTACCTCACGAGAAACATCGGCGGTCGCAGCCACAAGGGCCTTAAAGCGTCGCACCGACAACTCAGCGTCGATCAAGCCGATCACGTTGGGATGTCTCGCCAGTTCCGCGAGCCACTCCTCATCAAGGGCCGACAGACCGCTCCCGCTGCTCAACACCACAGGTAGAGGCGAACCATCCGCCAGCGCGCGAAAGTAAACCAGCTTCTCCGCCGCGCCAATCTGAGGTCCCGACGGAGCGTGCGCCAGCACCGCATCGAATCCTTCGGCAGCGGCTGTCTCCGCAATCGCCAGCGACAACCGAACGCTGTCCCGCGACACGCCGGCGATCAGTACCTTATCCTTCGCGGAAGTTTCCGCAACGGCGTGCAGCACCTCGCGCGTCTCTTCATCCGAAAGCGCAGTGGCCTCGCCATTCGTGCTCAGCGCAATCATCCCCGCAGCCGGAGTCTTTGAAAATCGGTCGACATTGTGCTCGACCTTGCGAACGTACAACCGCCCATCGCGGTAAAAAGGTGTCGTTAGAGGTACGAAGATTCCATCAAGCAACATGTGTTACTCCAGTTTGAGCTGTCGCGCGTACACTCTTCTCGTCGCTGATCGGCTACGCGCGGTGCCGCATTCGGCCTGCAGGAACCGACCTCTACGCTGAAGCCATCGCAATGCGTCGCGCATGAAGTGACTGCAGAGCTTCGACGCGGCAGGTCCCATTCTGCAGTGACTCAATGCCTTCGACAGCCGCGCGTGCTGCCGCCATCGTCGTAATCGTCGGAACCCGCGCCAGCACCGCTGCCCCGCGAATGGCCTGGTCGTCGAACACGCGCTCCTGTCCCTGCGGTGTGTTGACGATCAGTTGGATGCGGTCGCCCTTGATGAAATCGACGACGTTCGGTCGGCCTTCGTTCACCTTGTAAACGCGTTCCACCTGCAGCCCGCTCTTTTCCAGCACCGCCGCGGTCCCGTGTGTCGCTACCAGCCGGAACCCAAGGTCGACAAACCGTTTCGCCAGCGGTACAACCGCATCCTTATCGCGATCGTTCACGCTCAGGAACACCGTGCCGTCAAGCGGAAGATGCAGCCCCGCCGCGGTCTGCGCTTTGGCAAACGCTTCGCCGAAGTTGTCAGCGACGCCCATCACTTCACCAGTCGACTTCATCTCCGGCCCCAGCACTGGATCGACTCCTTGAAACTTGCCCCATGGAAACACCGGCGACTTCACGAAGAAATGCTCTCCCGTGCCAAGGTCCTTGCCACTCGCAAGCTCAGCCGGCAGCAGTTCCTTCAAAGTTCGCCCCGTCATCAAGCGTGCTGCGACCTTCGCCAATTGCACACCCGTCGCCTTTGAAACATAAGGCACAGTGCGTGAAGCGCGCGGGTTCACCTCGATGACAAACACCTTGCCGCGCTGAATCGCGAACTGTAGATTGCACAGCCCAATCACATTCAGTGCCCGTGCCAGTTTCCGCGTGTAGACGCGGATCGTTTCCAGCACTTCGGGTGCGAGATCAACAGCCGGCAGCACGCACGATGAGTCGCCTGAATGTACCCCAGCCTCTTCGATGTGCTGCATAATCCCGGCGATAATCACGTCCTTGCCATCGCACAGAGCATCTACATCGACTTCCTGGGCATCCTCGAGAAAGTGATCCACCAGTACCGGACGTTCCTGCGAATACTCGATCGCCGAGCTCATGTACTTCAGCACCTCGGCATCGTCGTAGCAGATCACCATCGCTCGGCCGCCGAGCACGTAGGACGGGCGAACCAGCACCGGGTACGCCACCTTGCGAGCACCTGCCAGCGCTTCCTCGACGCTGGTCGCAAGCACGCCCGGAGGCTGCGGAATTTCGAGCTCATTAATCAGCTTCTGGAAACGCTTCCGATCTTCCGCCAGCTCAATCGACTCCGGCGACGTCCCTATGATCGGCACCCCCGCGGCCTTCAGCGGCAAGCTCAGGTTCAGTGGAGTCTGTCCGCCGAATTGCACAATCATCCCAATCTCCGCGCCGCCGCTGGCCTCATGCTCGTACACCGCAAGCACGTCTTCCAGCGTTAGCGGCTCAAAGTACAGCCGGTCGCTGGTGTCGTAATCGGTCGAAACCGTCTCCGGATTGCAGTTGACCATAATGGTCTCGAAACCATCCTCGCGAAGCGCGAAAGCCGCATGGCAGCAGCAGTAATCGAACTCAATTCCCTGCCCAATCCGGTTTGGTCCCGAGCCCAGAATGATGACCTTCTTCTTGGCCGTCGGTGCCGCTTCGTCCTCTTCTTCATAGCAGGAGTAGAGATAAGGCGTATAGCTCTCAAACTCTCCGGCACACGTGTCCACCATCTTGTAAACCGGCCTCACGCCGAGCTTATGCCGTAAGGCGCGAACACTCGCGACGGCATCCTTGCCCTCGAGCTTCCAGGTAGCCGCCAGCCGCTCGTCCGAAATTCCCATCCGCTTCGCCGAGTGCAGCGTCTCCGCATCCATCGCGTCCAACGTCGACTCACCGACCGACTTCAGTTCATCGGAAATCTGCTTCATCTGGTGCAGAAACCACGGGTCCATCCCGGTCATCTGCGCCACTTCGCGCACCGTCTTGCCAATATCGAACGCATAGCGCAGATAGGCCAGCCGCTCCGGATGCGGCGTCACCAACCGCTGTGTCAGGCGCCGCGGATCGATCTTGTCGTCGGTCCCTTTCTTGCCCGTTTCGAGCGACCGCACGGCCTTCATCATCGCTTCCTTGAAGGTCCTGCCAATCGCCATCACCTCGCCCACAGACTTCATCTGCGGCCCCAACGTCTCGTTCGCTCCCGCGAACTTTTCAAACTGCCACTTCGGGATTTTCACCACGACGTAATCAATCGTCGGCTCAAAACAAGCAGGAGTCGCCTTCGTAATATCGTTCCGCAACTCATCCAGCGTGTACCCAACCGCCAACCGCGCCGCAATCTTGGCGATGGGAAAGCCCGTTGCTTTCGAGGCTAACGCCGACGACCGCGACACGCGCGGGTTCATCTCAATCACCGTCATGCGCCCGTTCTGCGGATTCACTGCGAACTGCACATTGCTTCCGCCGGTCTCGACACCAATCTCGCGAATGACGGCAATCGCCGCATCCCTCATGCACTGATACTCGCGGTCGGTCAGCGTCTGCGCAGGGGCAACCGTAATCGAGTCGCCTGTATGCACGCCCATCGGATCGAAATTCTCAATCGAGCAGATGATGACGACGTTGTCGTTCAAGTC
>CAZZYB010000235.1:4216-6552 GCA_964658125.1 uncultured Acetobacteraceae bacterium
ACCTCCAACTCGTACTCTTTCCAACCCAGCACCGACTCTTCCAGCAGGCACTCATGCACCGGCGATAGATCCAGTCCGCGCGACAGAATCTCCATCAACTCTTCGCGGTTGTATGCAATCCCGCCGCCCGATCCGCCCAGCGTAAAGCTGGGCCGGATCACCACGGGAAACCCCAGCTTCGTCGCGTACTCCAGCCCATCGCGAATGTTGTTGATCAACGCCGATTTCGGCATATCCAGCCCGATCTTGTTCATCGCGTCTTTGAACAGCAACCGATCCTCAGCCTTCTTGATCGCCTCAAGCTTCGCGCCAATCAGCTCAATCCCCAGCCGGTCTAGCACCCCAGCATCCGCCAGATCAACCGCCAGATTCAACGCCGTCTGCCCACCCACCGTAGGCAACACCGCAAATATTTTCTTGTCCTTCCCGAAGGGAATCTGCGCTCCCTGGTCAGCGGCCAACATCTCCGCCTCCACCCGCAAAATCTCTTCAACATATTCTTTGGTGAGCGGCTCGATATAAGTCCGGTCGGCAACATCAGGATCAGTCATGATGCTGGCCGGGTTCGAGTTCACCAGCACAACCTCATACCCTTCCGCCTTCAGCGCCTTGCAAGCCTGCGTGCCGGAGTAATCAAACTCAGCAGACTGCCCAATCACGATCGGCCCCGAGCCAATCACCAAAATCTTCGCTATGTCGTTCCTACGCGGCATCTACTTCTTCCACTCTTCCATCATCCTGCGAAAATCCTTGAATAAATAATGCGAATCATGCGGCCCCGGACTAGCCTCCGGATGGTATTGCACGCTGAACATCGGGTCCGTCTTATGCTTCAACCCAGCCAGCGTATCGTCGTTCAAATTCACATGCGTCACCGCAACATCATCCGGCAATGACCTCGGGTCGACATTGAAGTTATGATTCTGCGCCGTAATCTCGACCTTACCGGTCTCCAGATTCTTTATCGGATGATTGCCGCCATGATGCCCAAACTTCAGCTTGTAAGTCTTCCCACCCAGCGCGAGCCCAAAAATCTGGTGCCCCAGGCAAATCCCGAACATCGGCTTCTTCCCTTGCAACGCCTGCACATTCGCAATCGCATAATCGAGGGGCTCCGGATCACCGGGCCCGTTCGAAAAGAAGATGCCATCCGGCTCCATCGCCAGCACATCGGCAGCTGGAGTCGTCGCCGGAACCACCGTCACGCGGCAATTCTCACGGCTCAACATCCGCAAAATGTTTTCCTTGATGCCGTAGTCGTACGCCACCACATGCAGCGTGTCCTTCGCCGCCGCATCCGAAACCGGCAGCAGCTTATCGCCCGTCTGATTCTTCGCCTCGCTCGCGTCCCACGTATAGGTCGTCTTCGTCGAAACGACCGAAGCGAGATCGGTCCCATCCATCTTCTTATGTGCCAGGGCCTTCGCGACCAGCGCCGGAATGTCTTCGACCGCCGTCGAAATGACGCCCCGCAAACACCCATTGGCGCGCAGGTGCCGCACCACGGCCCGCGTATCAATCTCCGCAATCACCGGCACGCCGCTGCGTTCGAGATACTCATCCGCAACCTCAGTCGACCGCCAGTTCGAACTCACGGGCGAGAACTCCCGCGTCACCAGGCCCTCGATATACGGTCGCGAGGACTCCGCATCGCTCGGCGACGTCCCATAATTCCCAATGTGTGGATTCGTCAGAACGACGATCTGCCCTGCATACGACGGATCAGTAAATATCTCCTGATAGCCGCTCAACGAAGTGTTGAACACCACTTCGCCGACACGTTCGACGATCGCGCCGAACGCTTTACCCCGAAAAATGCGCCCGTCTTCGAGCGCCAGAACTGCTTGCATTGCCTCTCCGTCAGCCGTTGTCTCAGCCCAAATCGAGAGTCGATTTCTACAATTCTATCAGCCCATCCTGAGGACAAAGCAAAAGGCCCGGACGAATCCGGGCCCATCGCAAATCACCGCTTAGAACCTTATCGGTTAGTGCAGTGACGATGTCCATGGCGATAGAAGCAATGACGATGCCGGCGATGATGATCCTGCGCCTGCGCGGGGATCACGGAACCCGCCAGCACCAGGCCGGCGACAAGAAGCATAAGCGAACGCTTGAATTTCATGGTTTCTCCAGAGTCGGCCGAGGCACTCCAGCCGACTAAAATCTAAGAGTCGTGTGACGACTGATTGGTTTCCTCAGAACCCAGCTTGATACATGACCCGTGAGAAGCTTGACGTAACGCATGCCGAAACGCGCATCACCACCAAACACCGCCCGCACTCCTGTTCAACACGAGGTCGTCGACCCCCGCTGGCTTCTGAAGGCCGGCGCGGTCA
>CAZZYB010000236.1:0-6528 GCA_964658125.1 uncultured Acetobacteraceae bacterium
CGCCTGCTCAGGAATATCATCATGCTTGCCTTCGATGATCTCCTTGAAGCTGCGCACGGTATCCGCAACCTTCACATAAGCGCCCGGAATACCGGTAAAAATTTCCGCCACATGGAACGGCTGCGACAGGAACCTCTGCACCTTACGCGCACGCGCAACGGTCAGCTTGTCTTCTTCCGAAAGCTCATCGATACCCAGGATCGCAATGATGTCCTGCAGGTCCTTATAACGCTGCAGAATCCTCTTCACACCCTGCGCCACGTCATAATGCTCCTGCCCAACCACCCGCGCCGAAAGCACACGCGAAGTCGAAGTCAGCGGATCCACAGCCGGATAAATACCCAGCTCAGACAGCGGTCGAGACAGCAACATCGTCGCATCAAGATGCGCAAACGTAGTCGCGGGAGCCGGATCGGTAATATCGTCAGCCGGAACATAAACCGCCTGCACCGACGTAACCGAGCCCTTCTTCGTCGACGTAATCCGCTCCTGCAACTCACCCATTTCAGTCGCAAGGTTCGGCTGATATCCCACAGCCGAAGGCATACGCCCAAGCAGCGTCGAAACCTCGGAACCCGCCTGCGTAAACCGGAAGATATTGTCGATAAACAGCAACGTATCCGCGCCTTCTTCGTCGCGGAAGTACTCCGCAACCGTCAGCCCGGTCAGCGCCACGCGCAGACGCGCCCCTGGGGGCTCGGTCATCTGGCCATAGATCAGCGCTGCTTTACTCTTCGGCAAATCCTTCAGATCGATAACGCCCGACTCCTGAAACTCATGCCAGAGATCGTTGCCTTCACGCGTCCGCTCCCCCACACCGGCGAACACCGAGAAGCCGCCATGCTTGGTAGCAACGTTATTGATCAGCTCCTGAATCACGACGGTCTTACCCACACCCGCGCCGCCAAACAGACCAATCTTGCCACCCTTCAAAAACGGCAGAATCAAATCGACGACCTTGATGCCCGTCTCGAACATCTCTTCGCCCGTCGACTGCTCGTCGAACGCCGGCGCCTGCCGATGGATCGGCATATGCACCTTGGCATTCACCGGCCCAAGCTCATCCACAGGCTCGCCCAGAACATTCAGCACGCGCCCCAGCGTCTCGCGACCCACGGGAACCGTGATCATGCCACCGGTATCGATCGCCTTCATTCCGCGAACCATGCCTTCAGTCGCGACCATCGCGATGCAACGCACGCGGCCTTCGCCAAGATGCTGCTGCACTTCGACGACGACATCGATAGGGTTCGGCGTAACAAACCCATCGCCGACAATGCGCAGCGCCTGGAAGATCGCGGGCATCCTCGCTTCTTCGAACTGAACATCCACAGCCGGACCGCTGATGCTGATTACTTTGCCAATATTCTCTGCCATAAACTCTTCCCTACCTCAAACTTGTTGCGTCTCGCTTCTCTTCTTGTCACCCAGCAGTTTTCTTGTTGTCATCCCCGAAGGGGATCTGCATTTGCTTCTAGAGCGCTGCCGCTCCACTCACAATCTCAATAATTTCCTTCGTAATCGCAGCCTGCCGCACGCGGTTCATCGTCAGCGAAAGCGAATCAATCAACTCACCCGCATTCTTGGTCGCCGCATCGGTCGCCGTCATACGCGCCGCATGTTCAGCCGCAATCGACTCCAACAGCGCATGAAAAATCTGCGTCGTAATGTACCGCGGCATCAGGTGCCGAAACAGCCTCTCCGGAGACTCATCGTAGATGTAGTCCACTTCCGCCGTCCCAAACTTCTTGGCCTCGCGATCGATCTCGGTCTCTTCCGGCTCGTTCAGCGAAATACCCGCACTCTGCGCCGACCGACCCGCCGCTTCCTTCTGCTCCTGCGTCATCTCTTCCGACGAAGTAATCTCCTGCGTCCCCAGCTTCCGGATCGGCAGCAGCTTCTCCACCACCACCCGCTGCGAGATGACCGACTTGAACTCGTTATAAACGATATAAACCGAATCAATCTCCGCACTCTCATAGCGGTCAATGATTGAGTTCGCCATCTCCGTCACGTCAGCAAAGTTCGCTCGCAGCAGCATCGTCACATGTTCAGCCGCCACTTCGATCGCCACCGCACGTTGCCGAACATCCGTAATGTGCTTGGAAAGATCGTTGTCGTAAAGCTCTTCCTTATGCTCATAAACTGCCGCAGGAAACCGCTTCTTGTAAAGCCCGATTGCTTTCTTTCCAACCGGCTCCAGATCGATATTTTGTCCCTTGCCGCGGCGGTCGTTGATGAAGAGCTGAGCCGCTTTACCAATGTTCGAATTAAAGCCGCCGGCAAAACCCTTATCGCCCGCAATCACGATCACCAGCACGTTCTTCTCTTCGCGTTCCACCAGCAGCGGATGCATCACGTTCCCCGTCGCCTGGTCGATCAAATCCGTCCGTCGCACCAGCGACTGAATCACGTTCGACAGCATCTGCGCATACGGCCGTGCCTGCATCGCGCGCTCCTGCGCCCGGCGCAGCTTTGCAGCCGAGACCATCTTCATGGCCTTGGTGATCTGCCGCGTGTTCTTCACACTCCGGATGCGTCGCCGTAAATCGAGTACGTTTGCCATTCGCCCTTACTGTCCCTACTGCCGCTGTGTTTCGAGTCGCGCTACCCGGACTTTCAACTCTGTAAGCTTCCCAATCACCATCATCATGTCCGCATGGAATCGGCCTTCCAACGCGCTGATCCTGCTATCCAGTCGCCCTTCGATTCCCGTCAGGCGTCCATCCAGTTTCGACAAATCGCCACTGATCCTGCTTTCGAGCTTTCCTACGTCGTGCTTGTTGAGCAGGATACCGACCAAAATCGTAAACGTCGGTATGAAGATCGTCAGAATCATTTGAGTTTGCGTCATGGAAACTCCTTCCAACGATTATCCCCTACGCTTTGACTGTCGCCGCTTCCTTACGCGCCGCCAGGAAGTCCGACTTGTACTGCTTGATCGCATCCGTCAACCGCGCCTTGATATCGTCATCGAGCGCCTTCTTCGTCTCGATATCCGTCATTACCTGCGCCTGCGAATTCGCCATGTAATCGTAGTACCCATCCTCAAACGCGCGGATGTCCTTGATCTCCACATCATCCAGCAGACCCTGCGTACCAGCGAACAAAATCGCCACCTGCTGAACCCACGTCAGCGGCTTGAACTGCGGCTGCTTCAGCAGCTCGGTCAAACGCGCGCCGCGGTTCAACTGGTTCTGCGTCACCTTATCGAGATCGCTTCCAAACTGCGAGAACGCAGCCAGTTCGCGATACTGCGCCAGGTCCAGCTTCAACGTTGACCCAACCTGCTTGGTCGCCTTGATCGCCGCCGCAAATCCCACACGTGACACCGACAAACCAACGTTCACCGCCGGGCGAACACCCGAGTTGAACAGATCCGTCTCGAAGAATATCTGTCCATCCGTAATCGAGATGACGTTGGTAGGAATATAAGCCGAAACGTCACCCGCCTGCGTCTCGATGATCGGCAGCGCAGTCAACGAACCGCCGCCATTCTCCGCCGACATCTTCGCCGAACGCTCTAGCAACCGCGAGTGCAAATAGAACACATCACCCGGATAAGCCTCACGACCCGGAGGACGGCGCAGCAGCAGCGAAATCTCGCGATACGACGCCGCATGCTTCGACAAATCGTCGTAAATAATCAGCGCATGCTTGCCATTGTCGCGGAAGTATTCACCCATCGCGGTAGCCGCAAACGGTGCGAGATACTGCATCGGAGCCGGCTCTGAAGCCGTCGCCGCAACCACAATCGTGTACGCCATCGCGCCAAAGCTCTCAAGCGTCTGCACAACCTGCGCCACCGACGACCGCTTCTGCCCAATCGCACAGTAGATGCAGATCAAATCATTCTTAGCCGAGTTAATAATCGTATCGAGCGCAACAGCCGTCTTACCCGTCTGACGATCGCCAATCAGCAACTCACGCTGTCCACGCCCAATCGGAATCATCGTATCGATAGCCTTGATACCCGTCGCCATCGGCTCCGTAACCGACTTACGCGCAATCACGCCAGGAGCAAGCCGCTCCACCGGCAGCGAGTGCGGCGTATTGATCGGTCCCTTGTCGTCGATCGGCGCACCCAGCGCATTCACCACGCGACCAATCATCGCCTCGCCCACG
This sequence comes from uncultured Acetobacteraceae bacterium, assembly GCA_964658125.1. Lineage (GTDB taxonomy): Bacteria > Acidobacteriota > Terriglobia > Terriglobales > Acidobacteriaceae > Granulicella. The sequence goes on from CAZZYB010000236.1 coordinate 4,126, forward strand.
GGCACGGACATAATCTTGCCCGTCCGCTTGACCTGGTCGCCTTCCTTCAACTCGCTGTACTCGCCCAGGACGACAGCGCCCACCTGATCTTCATCCAGGTTCATCGCGAGACCGAAGATCCCATGTGGGAACTCAATCAGCTCGCCCGCCATGACCTTGTCCAGCCCATGCACGCGCGCAATACCGTCACCCAGCGAGATGACCGTGCCCACCTCGTCGACCTGGATGCGCTGCTCGTAGTTCTCAATCTGCTGGCGAAGCAGTTCGGTAATTTCGTTTGCCTGAATCTTTGCCATGCTGTTCCTTTTCTTCCGTTTCCAAACCTGTTTACTGCTACGCTCGTGCCGCGATCATCTTCTGCTTCAACTGCTGCAACTGTCCGCGCACCGAACCGTCATAAACCGTAGACCCGATCCGAACCACCGCGCCGCCCAGCAGCGCAGCATCCACCCGATACGCCGCGTTCAGTCGCTGACCTTCGGACAATTTCGTGATCTGCTGCTCCAGAATCGCCCGCGTACCGGCCTCCAGAGGATGCGCGCTGACAATTTCCACTTCCAACACATCGGCCGCTTCATCCGCCAACGCATGATACGCGGCGAGGATCGAGTCAAGCTCGTGCAACCGGTTGTTTTGCGTGATCACAGCCACAAAATTCCGCACCGCGGGAAACATCCCAATGCGCTGCGCAATGCCATCCAACACGCCAAGCTTCTGACCTTCCGTAATCGACGGGTCCTGCAAAATCTCACGCAGCTCCGCACTGCCCTCAAGTGTCGCTGCAAAATCCTGCAATTGCGCTTCGGCCGCCTTCGAATCAATCTTCTGCGCCGCCACAACAGACGCAAACGCACGGGCATAACGAGAGTCAACGACTGCCATCAGTTCTGCCCTCCCTTATCCCCGCCCAGCCGATGCGCAAAGCTCTCTACCAGCAGCCGGTCCGTCTCCGCGCTTACCACCAGCTTCCGAGCCGCATGCTCAATCGCAAGCTCTGCCGCGTACTGCTGAATCTGCCGCTGCGCCTGAGTCGTCGCCGCTGCAATCTCCTGCTCGGCAGCAGCGAGAATCTTGCCCTTTTCTTCCTCGATATTCGCCTTGATCCGCTGCTCGTCGCGTTTCGAATCCGCCTCCGCCTGCGTACGGAAGCCCGCAATCTGCTCGTCCAGCTTCGACAACCGCGCCTCAACCGTATTAAGCCGCGCAGTCGCCTCTTCAGTAGCGGTCCGTGCATCCACCAGCTTCTTCTGAATATCCGTGCTGCGATTCCGAAAAGTCTTCGGCAGCGCCTTCATCAAAAAGTACGCAACCGCAATCACCAGCACCAGAAGGTTGAACAACGTGAAAACAGTTGCGGCCGTCTCTTTGCTCATGCCGAGCATAGCGCCCAGCTTGGTCACGGTTGCAGAATGCCGATAGGCCTCGCTCTCATCCCCCTCGACAGCCTTCTTCTCCGGAACCTGCGCCGCGGGCGTACTCTGCTCACCAGCCTTAGCCGGAGCGGCATCCTGCGCACTTACCCGCACACTGCAAGGAGCCAGCAGCGCCACAAACAACGCCGCGATCGAAATTCGCTTCAACATAGCCTTCACTGCCGAGCCTCCGCCTGCGTGCCTTTGGGCAGCAGAGCCCGCAAAATCTGCTCACTCAACATCTCCGTCGAGCTCTCAATCTGTTGCCGCGCCACAAACGCCGACGTCTCAATCTGCTGCCGAGCCGTCCGCACCTGCTCCTGCGCCACTTCGCGAGTCTCTTCAATCGCCGCATCCCGCTGCGCCTGCCACTGCTGCAGCAAATGCTCGCGACCCGCCATCACCTCAGCCCGCGCCGACCGCAGCTTGTCCTCGTAAACCTGCGTCTCAGCCTCAGCCGCAGCAATCGCCCCGCGAGCCTGCTCAACAGCACCCGTCGTCCGAGCGCGACGCTCCGCCAGCACCTTCTCCAGCGGCCCGCGTACCAGCACACCGTAAAGAATCACGAGCAGGATGAAAAAGATCATGGTCGGCACAGAGCCGAGCACAAGACCGCCAAGTTGATGCAATATATCCATGAATTTATCTGGGTCGTACAGAGGAAAGCGGTGAGTCAAACCCGGCGCCTGCATGCGCGCGAACCGCAAAATAATGAACGAAATGCAGGACGTTGATACTCACTAGTTGTAACAAACGCATCCGTAGAGTGTCAAAAGGGCGTTGGCGGTAACCGGCTAGGATGGCTGATAAACGCCCATTCCCAGAAAAGTCGCCAGCGCTCGATAATTTCACGCACCAAACGCCCATCGAGCGGGTAAAATAAACACACCACCCGAGACCCGGTTCCGGGTCATGTAGGCCGCGTGATAGGGGACACCACCTCCGCTCCCCCGCCAGGCGGCCTGCACTGTTTAAACTCGCAACTCAAAAC
>CAZZYB010000237.1:0-6500 GCA_964658125.1 uncultured Acetobacteraceae bacterium
ATCGCTTCACTGTCGAAGGAACCATCCACATCGCCGAGTCGGCCCGTGGCCGTGGCGTCGGACGCCAGTTGCTCGATGCGTTGGTCGACCGCGCACGGACGCTCGGCAAGCATGTGATGGTGGCTGGGGTGGACTCTGAAAACGTGGCCTCGCTGCGCTTCCTTACGCGCTACGGCTTCAAGGAAACGGGTCGTCTGCCGGAGGTCGGTCACAAATTCGGACGGTTCCTCGATCTTGTTTTCTTGCAGTTGTTCCTGACGCCGCCGGAAAAATCGCTCTGACGTCTGACTGCCCGAAAAAATTTGGCCAGGCAGGAACCGCGGAAAGCACTTCTTTTCGTGCAACCATGCGACCTATACTGTTGATTCCGCAGGTAGCGGACGCCGAGCAAATATGGGAACGCACCAGCCAATTCGCAAAACGGTCACGCCTGAGATACCGGACAAGCTGTACTTTCGCATCGGCGACGTGGCGCGTCTATGCGAAGTTCCGGCTTATGTGCTGCGTTTCTGGGAGACGGAGTTTCCGCAGCTGAAGCCGAATAAAGGCGGCACCGGGCAGCGTCTGTATCGGAAGCGCGATGTGGAGATGGCGCTGCGTATCAAGTCGCTGCTGTATGACCAGGGGTACACGATTCCGGGGGCGCGGCAGGTTTTCAAGGCGGAAGCAAAACCGCCGGAAGCGCCGACACCTATACGCGCGGTCGCGCCGCCAGAATCGGCTGGCCCGACGCTGGCCGGCATGCGCCGCGATGCGGGCCTGCATGAGATTCGCGCGGAACTGAACGTGCTGCTGGCGATGCTGGCCAAGCCAGTTGCGGCGCCTGCGAAAGAATCGAAGGTGCAGAGCATGCGTCCGCGTCTGGCAGTTGAACCCGCGCGCACGCGCCAGCTTTCGCTCGATGGAGACTTGTTTTAGTCGACGCGTTATCCTGACAGCAGGCCCCCTTGGCATACCCTACAGAGCTTCAGCCTCAACCAATCCCCGCCGCGTCCAAGTCCCGCCATACTGCCGGGTCGGCGGCGATGCTGCTGATGATGTCGGCCGTGTTGTCTGGTGCGCTGGGCCTGATCCGCATCAAGTACGTCAACTTTCTTTTCGGCGCGGGCGTGTCGCAGGATGCCTACCGCGCCGCTTTTAAGCTGCCTGATCTGATCACCTATTTTCTGGTTGGAAGCGCCGCATCGGTTTCGCTGATCACGATGCTGAACCGCTTTCGCGAAGCGGGAGACGAGGAAGGCGCGGACCGTGCGCTTTCGGTTGTGCTGACGACGATGTTCGCCGTGCTGGCCACAGCAGCGGTGATCGCAATGGTCTTTGCTCCCGTGTTTGTACGAGTAGCGTACGGCCCGCAGTTCATGTACGACGCGCGCGGGCCGCTGTGCATTTCGCTGACGCGCTGGCTAATTCCGGCGCAGCTGTTTTTTTTTATCGGCAGCATGATGAGTGCGCGGCTGCAGGTGCGGAAGATTTTTATCTACCAGGCGTTTACGCCGCTGATCTACAACGGCTGCATCGTGCTGGGCGCCGTGCTGCTGCACAATGTTGTGCTGGGGCAGCATCGGTTGGGAGTCTATTCGCTGGTTGTGGGTGTGTACGGCGGTGTGATTCTGGGGTCGGCGCTGCTGAATACCATCGGCGCGTTGAAGACAGGTTTGCGCTACAAGCCGTTGCTGAACTTTCGCGATCCTGCTTTCCTGGAGTGGCTGCGCTCGGCGCTGCCGCTGATGCTGGGCGTTTCGCTGGTGATGTTCGACGGCATTTTCTTCAACCGGTTCGCGGGGGAGAAAATGGGCGGGCTGACGCTGATCAACAACGCCAAAGACCTGTTCAACGCGCCGTTCAACATCATTGGGCCGGCAGCCGGAGCGGCATCGCTTCCCTTCTTTGCGTCGCTGTTTCAACAGGGTCGGGCGTACGATTTCTCGCGCTCCGTGGGACGGTCGGTGTCGAGATTATTTTCTGTAGGCATGCTGGTTTCCGCGTGGATGATTGCGCTGGCGCCGTGGCTGATGGACCTGCTGCGAGGCGGCAGGCTGGGTCGTAAAGACGTCGCGGGGATCGTTCCCCTGTTCACGGTTTTCGCGATTTCACTGGCGATCTGGGCGGTGCAGGGCATCTATGCGCGCGCGTTTTATGCAGCCAGCGACACGCGAACACCGGCGATTGCAGGCACCGCGATCGTCGTCGCTTCGATACCGATGTACTGGCTGATGTTTCGGTGGATGGGGCTCAACGGCCTGGCTGTGGCGTCCGATGTAGGCATCGTGGCACAGACCGCGGTGCTGGCGATCCTGTTGCATAAAAAGCGCCTGGTAAGCCTGACGCATCTGGAGTTCAACGAACTCGGACGCGCATTCGCCGCGGCCATCGTGGCGTTTGCGGCTACGGCTTCGGTGGTCCACTTCATGCGTCCGGTGGCGACGATCAGGGGGGACGTCGTGATCATCGCGGCAGGGAGCGTCGTGTGGGCGATCGCGGCGTTCGGCGTGCTGTACGCGGTGGGATCGAAACTTCCGGCACAGATTTTGCGGCGCAAGTCCTGAGGGTGATTCCGCTACTTGGCGTCTTCGTACTCTTCGTGCCAGGCGGTCTGGATGGCTTCGAGAATGCCTTCGGTCGACTTCAGCGGATCGCCGACAAAGCCCGGCAGCGACGTTACATAGCGATGCAGGTCGGTGAAGCGGACGGTGTAGGGATCGAGCTCCGGATACATTTCCTGTAGTTGAATCCCGATCTCCAGCGTGTCGTTCCAATTGATTTCGCGCGGCATGATTTCTCCTGAAAGTCCAGTTTAGTGGAATCAGAGCGCCAAGTAAGCCAGCGGTGTGATGATCGGAATTCCGCGAAACGGATTCAACACCAGAAGGTCTTTATCGCCCGTCACAATGAGATCTGCATTGCCATCCAAAGCCAGTGCCAACAATTTGTCATCCTTGGGATCACGACAAATCTGGAGATCTGTGTGTACCGAAATAAGTTCCAGTACAACCTGCATGTATTGCAGAAAATCCCGCCGGAGATCCGTAGTTCTGTATTTATCGAACTTTGAACGCGTGAGGACATCTTCAAGTTCATGCCACGTATCGAGGGAAGCTAGCACCGTAGCCGTACGCAGTGCCTTTGCAACCGCCTCGGCAGGCGTCGAAGACCTAGCGATCGAAGTACTTACAAACATGTTTGTATCGATCACTACTCTAAGAATCTTTGCGCTCAAGATCTCGCTCCAACTCTTCGAGCTCTTCCGGAGTCGCGACGGCCTGCATGTGTTCCCGCAGATTCATCATGGCTTGGATCGCGCGCTGAGCGCGCGCTTCGCGAATACTTTCATACTCAGCGGGAGAAACGAGGACCGCCACGGTTTGGCCTTCCTTTTGGATGAACAAGGTTTGTTTTCCCACGACCTGCAGCAGATCAGAAGCGGAATCAACGAATTCTTCCTGAGAGATAGCGCGCGCCATTGAACGAGGATACTCCTCGATCCGGCCGCATTCAATCCAGCACGATAGAATAGATACTGCTCATGCCGACCGAAACACAGCCCGTGCAAACTGCTAAACCCGCTCCTGGCACCGCTCCCGCGGCGCGACGCATGACGGCCCGCCGCCGTCTTATTGCGGCTTCGCGAAAACTCCGCGAAATCGGGTCGATTGCGAGTGCTGTGGCTAGCACGTCGCACCCCTACATGGCGCACATCGTGCCCATGCGGCGCTGCAATCTGGCCTGTACATATTGCAATGAGTTCGACGATGTTTCCAACCCTGTGCCCATCGACGAGATGCGCCGCCGCATCGATCATCTTGGGCGGCTGGGGACTTCGGTCATTACGATTTCCGGGGGCGAGCCGCTGCTGCACCCTGAGCTCGACGACGTCATCCGGCAGATTCGTAAGACGGGCGCGATTGCGGGGATGATCACGAATGGCTACTTTCTGATGCCCGACCGCATCGAGCGGCTGAATAAAGCCGGGCTTGATCACATGCAGATTTCCATCGACAACGTGATGCCGGACGAGGTGTCGAAGAAGTCGCTGAAGGTGCTCGACGCGAAGCTGCGGATGCTGGCTGAACATGCCGACTTTCACGTGAATATCAACTCGGTTGTCGGCGGGGGTACGGCAAATCCTGAGGATGCGCTGACGATTTCGAAGCGTGCACTGGCGCTTGGCTTCAGTTCAACGATTGGCATCATTCACGATGGCTCCGGGCAGTTGAAACCGCTTGGGGAGCGCGAGCGTAAAGTGTGGGATGAGGTTCGGCGGCTCACTCGGCGAAGCTACTCGCGCTTCAATGGTTTCCAGGAAGCCATCGCGAACGGTGAGCCCAACGACTGGCGATGCCGTGCGGGGTCGCGCTATCTGTACGTCGACGAGAACGGCATCGTCAGCTACTGCTCGCAGCAGCGCGGCTATCCGGGTATCCCTGTCGCCGAGTACACGACGGAGCTGGTCAAGAAAGAATTTCTCACGGAGAAATCCTGCGCTCCCAACTGCACCATCAGTTGCGTTCACCAGGTCAGCTACATCGACCACTGGCGCGCGCCGCAGCACTCCACCGTCACGCCGGGTGGAGCGGGTCACGGCGAAGCCGACCTCGTACAAATCCAGTAAGCGGCGGCAAGTCTACAGCTGGCTGAGCCCCCAGTCGCTTCTATATTCAGCGATGGTCTGTTATTTGTGGACGTAAAGTTCTGGCGATGGATTGACAGTGATCAGATATTGGGCTCCGCTTAGGGGGTTTACTGCCAGGAACAAGGACTTGAAGCGGGCCGCAAATTCGGGCAAGCCCGTGGTGTCGTACTTTGTCCAGTGAACCGCGTCATTGGTGTAAAGCAGTTCGCTGTCGACTTGGGCGTACTGGGTCAAAAGATATTCATGCGGACCTGAAAGCTTGCAGAGAGAGTTGATGTGGGCCGCGTACCAGGGACGCAGGATGGGCGTCTGAGGCACGAGATTCCAAGTGTTCGACGTCGAATCCCATTTCATGAGGATCATCCCGGCGTTTGGCGCGGTAGGTCCGGCGGCGCGCCCTAACTCGAATATCTCCGTCGCAGGGCTTTGAGGGCCGCCATTGCTGGCGAACGAGATGACGTTGCGTTTGTATCCCTCCGCTTTTGCGCCCGCAACTTCCTTGCAGGCTCTCATATCGAGATCGCATTTCAGAATGCCGCCCTCGCCGCCGGTGTAGAGAGCGTTATCGATGATCGCAAGGGCGTACAGACCGCCAGATACGCCGGTAGTTTTCATGTACGGATCTGAAGAGAATGCTCCGGGTGGCGAGCCCCAACTGCGGCCCCCGTCGGTGCTGCGCTGGATCTGGAAATTGAATCCGGTTTCAGAGTAGAACCCGCCTTTGCCGTCAGGCACGATGTAACCCACAACTCCATTGGGGTGTGCGCCACCGGCGGACACAAACTTCGTCGTTCCTTTGGGAAGACGATAGTAACCGCACGGGCAGCCCGTCACCATCGAACCCCTTGGCGATTGAGCAAACGCCGTCACAACGTCGCCCGAGGGGCTCAGCGCCCAGGCTATCGCCTGCCAGCTCACGCCTCCGCTCTTTGGAAAGCCCTCGAGCGGACTCCACACTACATCGTGCGGATGGCTTTCAATGTCGGACGACCGAGCCCGGAAGACTCCCGCCAGGACGCTGGTGTAGGTGTAACCATCGGCCAAAGGTACGACTGTTCGCGGGAAATGGAATCTGTCGCGGGAGTTTTCTGACTCGCGCGTCGTGGGGGGTGCGACGGCTGCCGATGGAGGCTCGGCTACCTTTTCCCAACCGCCATGCCCGCCCGGCTTGCCACTTTCGCTTTGTGCTATCAATGCCAGCGGCAATGCGCTCAGGACGATCAGGAGATGAAAACGTTTCATAGCAAGTTAAAGTACACCCGGGCTGCCCGCGGTGAGAACTCATCGCGTCAGCCCGGCTGCTTCGGGTGGTGTTCAGGCGCTCGCACTCCCTTGTGAAGTATCGGGACGAGGTCTGGAGAGGCTGCCTGGTCAGCGCGTCTCGGCGTGGGAGCGGACGCGGTCGTGCATCGACGTCCAGCCCTTGTTCATGTTGGCTTTCAGTTCGTCCGTAACGAGGCCGAGGGCGGTGTGCTTGAAGGTGATCAGCGTGCCGCCGTCCACTTCACTCAGCCGGTACTGCACGTTCGAGACGAAGGGGAATGATGCGAAGAGCGGGCCGGCGAACTCCAGCAGCGAAGGCCGAATGATGGCTTTGACGTTCGCCCAGAAGTGGCCGTTAAGGTCGCCCATGTCGCGATACCAGCGGCCGCCAGGCCAGGGCTCGATCTTCATGTTGAGCGACTTGCCGTCGGGCGTTTGATTGCCGGGTCCGAGTTGTTCGAGCAGGGCCGCAAAGGTGACGTCCATCGGCGCTTTGACGTGAATTTCCTGGTTGATGGTGAGGGTTATGTCTTCGAGGCTGGTTTCCGTGGCGGTCATTTTTTCTCCTTGGAGTTTGGGTTGGGGGATTGCGCTGTCTGCTTGACTG
>CAZZYB010000238.1:0-6486 GCA_964658125.1 uncultured Acetobacteraceae bacterium
ACTTTGCGGAGCTTGAGCAACGGGGCACCCCTGGGTGTTGGTTCGACTGCGTATATTTGGCTCGCGAGCTGCGCGCCTGTCTGAATCGTAGTAGCGGAAGGGGTGGGAATCAACATGGTGCCGCTAGATGTTGTGGATAAGCTGTACCGGCCGCAAGATATTGGGTCGAAGGATATTTTGATCGCAATGGGCCAGGGCGGGAATTTTCGCATCCAACGGTGTAGTCGGATGAGAGATGAGGAGGGACGAAACTCACTTTCAATGCGCCGAAACGTCACAACTTGCGTTGCAGCAAGCGCGTTTCTATAATCCGCATCATCATCCGCAGTTCCAGCGGTTACTATTGGGAACAACCGCAACTACAACTCTGCGCACGCGGCATATCAATCATTTGAGTTTCAATCGAGGAGTGTTTTCTATGAAGAAGGTCGTACTTGCTTCTCTGCTGGCATTGGCCAGCGCCGGACCGTTGGCGCACTACGGTTTCTCCCAGGCAGCCGCAGCGCAGCCTGGCGGTGTCACGATGTCGCAGGAGGAGTATGCCGCGTATAACAACGCGAAAACTCAGACGACTCCAGCGGCGCAGGCAGCGGCTTGGGAAGCGTATCTTAAGGCTTATCCGCAGTCGTCGGTGAAGGCTGACGCGCTTCAGCAAATGCTGTTTGCGTATAGCCAGGGCACGGACACGGCGAAGACGCTGGATGCGGCGGACCGTTTGCTGCAGGTCGATCCGAACAACTTTTATGCGCTCGTTTTTGAAACGACGCTACGCAACCAGGCCGCTGTAGCTTCTACCGATGAGACTGCGAAGCAGACCGGACTGTCTTCAGCCGCTGACTACGCACGCAAGGGATTGGCGGCTCCCAAGCCTGCCTCAATGAGTGATGCCGACTGGAACAACCTGAAGCCCAAGGGCTATCCCGTGTTTTACAGCGCGATCGGGCTAGACGCTTTCAACCGGAAAGACATGCCGGCGGCGATCGCTGCTTACAAGTCTGAGTTGACGTCCGTGCCGCTGGCACAGACGACGACTCCGGGAGCGCAGTTGCAGGACACGTACTACCTGGCGCAGGCGTATTACGCGTCGACTCCGCCCGACTACTTGAAGTGTGCGTATTATGCCTCGCGTGCTACGACGTATGCTCCTGAGCCGTTCAAGACGCAGTTCAGCAAGCTGGGACCGTACTGCTATCGCCGGTTCCATGGTAAGGACGACGGCTATGACGCACTGGTTGCTGCCGCCAAGGACAACCTGGACCCGCCTGCGTCGCTTGTCGTGACGCCTGCGCCTTCGCCCGCGGACATCGTTTCGAACCTGATTGCGACGACGCCTGATCTGGCTTCGCTGGCCATTTCGGACAAGGAGTATGTGCTGCAGAACGGCAAGCCCGCGGATGCAGACAAGGTGTTCGAGACGATTAAGGGCAAGTCGGTCGAGTTCCCGGACGTGCTCGTGATCGCGGCTACCGCTGACCAGTTGCAGGTGGCGGTTTCAGAGGATGCGGTGCAGAGCGGAACTGCCGACTTTACCTTCGCCATGAAGACACCGTTGACGACGGTTCCTGCCGTCAAGTCGAAGGTGACGATTACGGGTACGTATGCTTCGTACACGCAGTCGCCGCTGATGATTACGATGAGCGACGGTGCTGTGGTCGAGAAGAAGAAGGCGGCGGTGAAGAAAGCTGCTCCTGCGGCGCATCGTCCGGCTGCACGGCGACGGTAATTTGTTGGTTGTAAGCGGCCTCCCCTGCGTGGGAGGCCGTTTGTTTTTGAGGGGGGTGGCTTGGGCGGAAAGTGTCATCGCCGCCTTTACTCATGCGGAGGACTTCAGGCGAGTTGATCGCCAATGACAATCGCCGGAGGTGTCACTTCGAGCGGATCTACGAGCAGGGCTTGTATCCGTTGAATGTCGACGCGAATGCTCTCAGCTACTGGATTCCTAACGGCTGTGAAGCCCATCGCCGCCCATGATCGCTCACTCTCCGCAAGCGACAGGTGCAGTACTTTGAGCTGGCGCGTCAGAGTTTCTATGTCGGCAGATGCACGGAGCATGTGGTGGAGATTAGCAATCCCTGAATGAAGAGTCTGTCATTTAGCTGACACAGGCGCGGCGAGTTATGGGTTCAGGAGGTTCGCGAAAAGGCGGAAGGCGCCGGGGATGGCTTCGGGGAGCTGGCGGTAAAGGGCAAAGGCGCAGTACGTCCAGCGGCCCTTGCCGAGCTGAGTGGTGATGAGGCCGCCGAGCTGGGGAGCCTGGCCGGGGTCGTGGGTTTCGGTGAGGGCGGTGTAGCGGGGGTCCCAGGTGCGGAGGAAGCCGTGGCCGCGCTCTTCGACCCAGTTGTTGAAGTCGGCGGGAGTGATCTTGTTCGGCATCCTGAGGAGCGGACTGGTGGGTTCGAGGAGTTGGACGGGTGTGGTTTCGTCGATGACGACTTCGGCGCGGCCGAGGGTCAGGGGGAAGGGGGCGTCGGCTGCGGTGAACTCGGCGGTCTGGAATTGGACGATGACGTTGCCGCCGTTGCGGGCGTAGTCGAAGAGGGCCTGGGTGGGGGCGCCGTGGAGTTCGGGGTGGGCGTTGTAGGTGCGGACGCCCAGGATGACCGTGTCGTACTTAGCGAGGGTGGCGGGGGTGAGGTCGGCAAGGGTGAGGATCGTGGGGGCTAGGTTGATGGACGTGAGGGCGTCCGGGATGCTGTCGCCCGTGCCGGGGAGGTAGGCGATGCGGGTGCGAGTGGGGAGTTTGAGATCCACGGGGACGATGCGGAGCTTGGAAGGTGTGAAGAAGTTGGTGATGGGGAGATCGCCGTAGCCTATTTCGCGGAAGCCTTCGGCGATGTGATTGCCCAGTTTGGTGTCGGCTTCGGTGGTGATGGTTTGGGGGTGGCCGCCAGTTGGCGCGGGGAAGCTGAGCGTGAAGGTGGGGTTTGCGACGGTGAGCGGCTGGGTGGTGGGATGGGCTCCCCATCCGGCTGGGAGACGGAGGCGCATTGTGCCTTCCGTCGGGGCAGTTATGGCCATGTGAGCCTGCATGGATAAGGACGTGGTGCCGGGCAGGATGACCTGTGCGTGACGGTCAAGATTGATGCTGGCTTCGGGTGTGAGGGTGAGAGGCTGGTTGCCTTCGTGGACGACTCGGCCAACCGTTACGGGGACTCCGCGGAAGAGGACGGTGGCCCATGCGGTGAGTGCGGGGGGCGTGGCGGGTGCATTGCGAAGAGCGGGGATTCTGAGGTGGTAGAACGGCGTTTCAATACTGTCGCGATCGAAGTAGGGGCGGCTGGCGGCGAAGGTGAGTTCGGACGTCGACGTCATGGTGCGGGCGAAGCGGCGGCCGGAGGCGACTACCATGTCGCGGTTCTTCTGGGTGTCGCTTTCGAAGATGCTCCCGCCGCTGTTCTGGAGCCATTCGCGCTGAACGGTGAGCGGGTCAGGATCAATGGAGGAGAGTTGCGCTGTAATGACGGGCCGTGACGCTACGACCTGGCGGCGATTGCCGGTGGTGGCATCGAAGGTGATGCCGAGCGAAAGAGCGAGCGCATCGTTGAGCTGGGTTCTCTTGATATTGAGTTCCTGCTGGACGACCGCGCGGGCAGTTGCGGAGGGAACGAGGCGCTCAAGGTTGGTGATGAGGCGGCTGATCGACGAGAGCGCTTCCGCGATGTGTGGGGCGAGGTCGGTGGGTCGCGCGGGGTTGAAGTTGGTGGAGAGATTGGAGAGTTGTTCGGCGAGGTGTTGCAGCGTGGGCACGAGGCTGGGAGAGGCGTCTGGGCCCGCAAGGGTAGCGACGCCTTCGATGGAAGTGTCGATGCCGTCGAAGAAGCCGGGATCGAGATTGGGGGTTGATGACAAAGGTAGAGGCGCGCGTTCCGGTCGAGATGACAAAGTTTGGGCGGGGCCGAGTTTGGAGCCGTAGAGGTGGTAGCTTACGTCGTATGCGCCGGCGGAAGCGTTGCGGACGCCGGGGCCAATCTGCGACCTCTGCAAGCCGAGGCCTATGCGGGCGAACTGGACGTAACTTTTGCCTTCGAGGAGGGGGTCGGGTGTGCCTTCGTGGACTACAACGTCGACGGAGGGTTGCGTGGTGGTTACTTCTCCAGTGACGTAGTTGGTGAAGCGCGCGGGAGTGTATTGGCCGGTGGCGTAGTCGAAGAGTCCCTGCGCGGTGATGGACTGCATGGGGACGCGGGCGTAGACCTTGAGGGGCTGCCAGGGGAGGATGCCTTCGGCGGTGAGCTCGGGGAAGACTTTGGGGTCGCCCGCGGCGTTGAAAACTTCCTGGGCGATCTGGCCGGAGACCTGGTGCTGTCCGTGGCCGTCGGTGACGCCGCCGATAAAGACTGCCGCGATGACCAGCGGGCGGTAGATGCGGACGGCGCGAACGGCGTCGTAGAGGACGCGGTCGTGGGTCCACTTGGCGAAGGCTTCTTCCTTGGTTTTGGAGAAGCCGAAGTCGACTTCGGTGCCGAACATCTGGTCTACGTTGAAGTAGCGGTCGGCGGCGAGGAGCTCCTGGGTGCGGAGGAGGCCGAGCGCGTCTTCGAAGTCGCCGGTCATGGCGTTCTGTCCGCCCTCGCCGCGGTTGAGGGTGAGCATGGCTACGCGGGCTCCGAGGCCTCGGGAGTAGAGGGTGAGCATGCCGCCGTCCTCGTCGTCGGGGTGCGCGACGATGAGCATGAGCGAGGCCCGGGTGTTAAGTTTGCGGAGGAGCTGCTGCAGGCCGGAGGCGCCCTTGTCCACGGGGAGTTCGCGACCGTCGGAGGGGCGAGGGCGCTCGCCGCGGAGGTTGGCGGGGTCGGTGAAGGTCTGGGCAGAGGCGGAGGCCGCAGTGAGTGCAAGCGCAAGGGCTAAAGGCGCGGAGAGCTTCATGAGAGTTAGAGTCTCATGCACGGCTCGTAGATGCGAGTATTCAGGTAAGGTCCGCAGGCCAGTTGGCGAGGACGGATTCAACGGCTAACCGCACCATGGGTATTTCGCGGACAGCCACTTCGTACACGATCTGAAGTATTGACGAGCGGTTCGACGAACACGCTTCATAGCGGCGTCGCCTCGGCGAGCATCCGATCGCGGAAACGGGGATGGAGTTCGTCAGGGATGCGGACATCGACCGTGACGCCCGTCTCTCTTTCGAGCGCCAACTGCAGCCGTGCGAGATCGAACAGGCTGGTGTCAGGCGCTTCGTCTACGAGAAGGTCCAGATCGCTGCCTTCCAGGTCATCGCCGTGCAGTGCGGAGCCGAACAAGCGCGGGTTGCTCATGCCGGATTCGAGAACCAGCCTGCGAATCGTTTCCCGGTGCCTGGACAGAACTTCGGACGGCTTCATGGCTCGATTTTAGCGCGTAAGGGTAGACTCGCGGGATGGAGACGGAAGCGCCGCAACTTGAACGAACGCTGACGCTGCGGGGGGCGGTCACGCTCAATCTGTTGGACATGATTGGCGTGGGGCCGTTCATTACGCTGCCGTTGCTGCTGGCGGCGATGGGTGGGCCGCAGGCGATGTTGGGGTGGGTGCTAGGCGCGTTGCTGGCGTTGTGCGACGGGTTGGTTTGGGCGGAGCTGGGCGCGGCGATGCCAGAGGCTGGGGGGACCTACCACTATCTGCGGCGAATTTACCCGGGGCGCCTGGGGAGCTTGTTGAGCTTTCTGTTTCTGTTTCAGCTTTGCTTTTCGGCGCCGCTATCGGTGGCTAGTGGGTGCATTGGGCTGAGTCAATACGCGACTTACATCTGGCCGTGGCTGGCGGGGCATACAGCGGTGCATGCGCTGCACGTGGGGGCCTACAGTGCCGCAATAAGTGTGGGGCCTACTACCGCTGTGGCGATTGCGGCGGTGCTGGTGGCGGTGGTGTTGCTGTATCGGAACCTGGCGAAGATGCATGGGCTCTCGGCGATGCTGCTGGGGTGTGTGTTGCTGACGATTGGCTGGGCGGTCGTGACGGCGCTGATGCATGGGCACATCGCGCAGGCGTTTGAGTTTGCGCCGGAAGCGTTTCATCTCGACCATGCGTTTTTTACGGGGCTGGGGTCGGCGATGTTGATTGCTACTTACGACTATTGGGGGTATTACAACGTCACGTTTCTGGGGGGAGAAGCGAAGGATGCGGGGCGAACGATTCCTCGGGCGGTGCTGATTTCAATTGCGATTGTGGCCGCGCTTTACTTGGCGCTGAACATAAGCATTCTGTCGGTGCTGCCTTCTTCGAAGCTGCTGGCGTTGACCAATATCGAGGCGCGGCGGGCGCTGCTGTCGCAATTTATGCAGACGGCTTATGCGCCTTCAATGGGGGCGCATGGCGGCGCGTTGATGGGGAAGATTGCTGCCGTGCTGGTGATGGTGACGGCGTTTGCGAGCGTGTTTTCGCTGCTGCTGGGGTACTCGCGGATACCCTTTGCGGCGGCGCGCGAGGGCGGGTTCTTCAGGGTGTTTGGGAAGCTGCACCCTACGCGGCGGTTTCCTTACGTGTCGCTGCTGGCGCTGGCGGGAGTGGC
>CAZZYB010000239.1:0-2460 GCA_964658125.1 uncultured Acetobacteraceae bacterium
TCCACAATCAGCAGCACGTTGTTCTCTTTACAAATCCGCTCCACCTCCCGCAGATACCCATCCGGCGGCACAATCACACCAGCCTCCCCTTGAATCGGCTCCACCAGGAACGCACAAGTCTCAGGCGTAATCACCGCACGCAACGCCTCCGCGTCACCAAACGGCACATGCCTGAACCCCGCCGGAAACGGCCCAAAACCATCCCGATACTGAGCCTCCGTAGAGAACCCCACAATCGCAATCGTCCGCCCATGAAAGTTGTTCTCACACACCACGATCTCGGCGCGATCTTTCACAATCCCCTTCACCTTTTCGCCCCACTTGCGCGCCGCCTTCAACGCCGTCTCGACCGCCTCCGCACCCGAGTTCATCGGCAGCGCCCGCGCATACCCCGTCAACTCATGCAGCTCGCGCAGCAGCATCGGCAACTGGTCATTCCGAAACGCCCTCGACGTCAGCGTCACCTTCCCCGCCTGCTCCACCATCGCCCGTAGAATCGCCGGATGACAGTGCCCCTGGTTCACCGCCGAGTACGCCGCCAGACAATCCAGATACCGCCGCCCCTCAACATCCCAGACCCACGCTCCCTCCGCTCGTTCGATCACCACATCCAGCGGATGATAGTTGTGCGCTCCGAACGCATCCTCCATCGCAATCAAATCCGCCGAACGCCGCCGCGAGCCCTGTTCATGCCTCTCCGGCGTCAACTTCATCACCAGGCACTTCGCCGCTCCACCCGCCTTCATGAACTCATCCAGCTCCACCTGCACCACATCGAACCCGCGCGCACACAGCGACAACTCCAGGTCCGCGCTGATGCAATTCATCACCAGCGTCCGCCCCACATTCACCACGTTGCACGCAAATTTCAGCGCATCCGTCTCACTCACCACAATGCGTTTCGCAACCGGATAAAACGCCTCAATCTTCTCCAGCGAAGCCGCATCGAACGCCGCCGGAAAGTACATCACCGACCCATCCTCCAACACCGCAAAACACGTATCCAGGTGATAAAACCTCTCATCCACCAACCGCAGCCCCACCACCTCAACATCCCAGGCAGCGCGCAGCGCATCATGGCTGGCCTCAACCGTCCGCATCCCAAACCCCACCCAAAGCCGCGCCCCATCGGCCGAAAACAGCGCATCCCCTTCACCCTCAAACGCCATCCCCTCAGGCAGTTCGATCACCTCATACCCAGCCTCCTCAAACCACCGCCGAAAATGCGCTTCCTCACCCCTCCGCTCACGATACGCAAACCGGCTCATCACCACCGTCCCCTCATGCGCCAGCCCCGCATTCGCGGTAAACACCATATCCGGCAACCCATCCACCGGCTCCACCATCACCACCGTCGCCAGCCCCGCCAGCACATCACGCAGCGCCTCCCACTGCCGCCCCGCCCGCTCGCGAACCGACTTCCCCAGGTTCCCTTGCATCCACGGGTTGATCACATACCGCACATCAAACCATTTCGGCGAACACATCAACAGCGTCGCCGTCGCCACCTCTGCATCCTGACGCGAAACAAGACTCTTCTCCTCAACCTGCATTTCAGCATTCATGACAAGCTCCATTGGCTCGAATATGGCAGCCAAAGTAAGCCTAGTCAACTAGAATGATTATGCGTAATTTAGTGCATCTATATACATCTCATAAACAACAACGAAACCCTCTCCAATACAGCGTTTTATCTATAGCTGCTGGCGCTGCATCGTCTCCGTCTCTATCACCCCAAAACTATGGGTGAGCAAGCCTTCAAGCACGCTCCCCCAATTGAGCCCCAGTCGGCCGACCCGCCGATCCATCGATTGAGTACAAATTAAAGGAGTAAGAAAAAACAAGGGCAGCCTCATAAGGCCGCCCGATTACACCAAGGTTCTCACTTGCAAGAGCTTGCGCCGATCAATCCAACGGCGATCGTCGTTCCTCGCTAAGGTCTACCGCTTACGAGCGCGACCGCGCAACCAGGTCGGCCTGGGGTCCTTTGGTTCCCTGGATGACATCGAACTCGACAGCGTCACCCTCTTTCAGGCTTTTATAACCCTCGTCCTGGATAGCGGTGTAGTGTACGAAAACGTCCTCACCGCCATCGCGACCTAGAAAACCATAGCCTTTTGCATTGTTAAACCACTTAACCACACCGTGATATTGTGACATCGCTGCTGCTCCAGAAGGGAAATCGATCATGGCGAGCACAATCGGAGAAGAACGTCTTGCTACGGAACGTCTCCACCCGTCGATCATCTTCCCCCACCACACGCCCGTTCTGCTTGGTACCCGACACACCCAGCCAAATTCAGGCGGCGCTCCCGTTCCTCCGATACTGCTTCGCAATCAGATCGCGCACGATCTTATAGCAATCGCACGCCGCGTCTTCCAGATTCTGCCGTGAGTTGATCGTGATCTTGCCCCGGCTCAGCGTGATCAACCCGCTGCGCTGCATGGCCCCGACCACCA
>CAZZYB010000239.1:2470-4717 GCA_964658125.1 uncultured Acetobacteraceae bacterium
GCTGGGTTCCCAGCATTTGCCCCAGGAACTCCTGCGTCAGGATCAGCGTGTCTTCCTGCACCCGGTCCTGTACCATCAGCAGCCACCGCGACAGCCGCTCTTCCGCCTGATGCAGCCGGTTGCAAGCGGCCAACTGGCTCATGACCAGGCTCTGCACCTGCACATTCTCCAGGATCAGGCTCCGCACCTCCTCCGACTCCTTGAAGATCGTTCGCAAATCCGCAAACCGCATCCGATACCCTGTCCCGCTCAGTTGCACGAAGCAACGCGACGGCGCCAGCGCGGGTCCCATCACCTGGAGCCCTCCCACCACGCCCTCGCGCGCGATCAGCGCCACTTCCGCCGACCCGCCCCCCGGGAAGTCGACCACGACGCTCGCAAACCTGGACGTCAGAAAATACGCGTAACGCACGGGCTCGTCAGGATCCATCAAGGCCGTCTTCACGGGCAGGCTTACAGCCTTGCACTGCGAAAGGATGCGATCACGGGCTTCCGGTGAAAGAGCGTCCAGCAGCAGGTTGGTTTGCGGAACAGACATTAGAGGGCCCTCAGCAAAGTGCACACGCGTTCCAGAAGCTTGGGATACTCGCGGTTGTTCGCGCCTCCGCTCATTTTGCTTCGCCCAAGGTTACCCACCTAACCGCTGACGGTCTGTCGGAAGCCGCACATAAGCAACCAAACTAACCGCTCCTCCAGCATCGAACAGGCGCAAGGACCACAACCTGCTGCCTTTAGCGATGGAATAATACGAAATGCGCAAAGGCTCCACCAGAAAACCGCAAGACGACTCGCCGGCAGTCCACGTGAAGAACTACATCACGCCCGCCGGCCTCGAGCGCCTCAAAGACGAGCACCAGTTTCTGCTCAACAAAGACCGCCCGGCCGTGGCCGTCGTCGTAGCGTGGGCTGCCAGCAATGGCGATCGCAGTGAAAACGCCGACTACCAATATGCCAAGCGCCGTCTCCGGCAAATCGATGGCCGGATTCGCCATCTCTCCAAGCGCATGGAAGCCGCCGAAGTAGTCGATCCGGAAGCTCCAAGATCCAGCCTGCGTGCGGCCAAGGTATATTTCGGTGCAACGGTGCTCTACGCCAACGCCGCGGGAGTGGAGCGACAGGTCAGCATCGTCGGCATCGACGAGGTCGACCTCGACCGCAACCATGTCAGTTGGGTGTCCCCTCTGGGCCGCGCGTTGATGCAGTCGGCTGAAGGCGACAGCGTCGTTCTCGAAG
The DNA here is from genome assembly GCA_964658125.1 of uncultured Acetobacteraceae bacterium. Lineage (GTDB taxonomy): Bacteria > Acidobacteriota > Terriglobia > Terriglobales > Acidobacteriaceae > Granulicella. The sequence continues at coordinate 3,704 of CAZZYB010000239.1, forward strand.
CCCCAGGCGGCAAAGAACGCCTGACAATCCTCGAGGTTCGTTACGACCGCATCGCCGTAGAACCCTTCCGTGAACCCCCGGGATCCTACGCCGCCACAAAACAGTCCTAGAGCGGGACGCCGAGTAGCCCGCTTGTACAAACGTCGGGGTGCCCATCCTTCGCGCACTTTGAGAAGGGTGGGGTATCGCGCAACGCGCGACCGCTCTCCATCAAAACTTCTGCTACTTCCGAGAAACGCGCTTCACCTAGTTGATTGAGTTAACGTTAAGCCTTTCAGCCATCCTGCGGGTGCCTGGCTCGGTAAATCGTGATTCCCGCGTAGGCGCCGAGGCAGGCCGCCAGGCTTACAAGACATAGCTGAACGCTAATGGAACGAAAGAGTGCTGCGACAGCGCCGCAAGTGCCGCCCAGCGCCAGCAATAAAAGAAGTCGCCGCTTCGCTTGTCGGGGTAGGGGCCTGTGGGTCATGCCACGAGTGTGCTCTCACATGAACGCCGATGCAAGTGGAAGTGGGCACGCGCCCTCGTCAGGCCGAGACCCAACCGACAAAATTAACTTAACTAATTGAACTCAAGTCAAGGAGCCGCGCCATGGCCACGCCCCCACCCAGCCCGGAGAACGGAATCTGCCGTTGCACCTCGCTCCCCCACCCCACCTCAGAACTGTCATCCTGAGCGAAGCCGAAGGACCTGCACATCCACTTACGCCACCACATCGGTTTAACCCGTTCAACCACGCCGCTCAGCTCTCTCTAAGCTCAAACCTCTGAGCTCTAAGCTCATGACAAGCCCAAACTCAACCCAATCCACCACAACCCCGGGTGGCCATCCTTCGCGCACTTCGCGAAGGGTCGGCATCGCGCAACGCGCGACCGCTCTCCCCCCACTCCACCTCAGAACTGTCATCCTGAGCGAAGCCGAAGGACCTGCAAACCCACTTACACCACCACATCGGTTTGACCCGTTCAACCACGCCGCTCAGCTCTCTCTAAGCTCAAACCTCTGAGCTCTAAG
>CAZZYB010000239.1:4817-6438 GCA_964658125.1 uncultured Acetobacteraceae bacterium
CTCATGACAACTCCAAACTCAAACCAATCCACCACAACCCGGGTGGCCATCCTTCGCGCGCTTCGCGAAGGGTCGAGCATCGCGCAACGCGCGACCGCTCTCCCCCACTCCACCTCAGAACTGTCATCCTGAGCGAAGCCGAAGGACCTGCAAATCCACTTACGCCACCGCATCGGTTTGACCCGTTCAACCACGCCGCTCAGCTCTCTCTAAGCTCAAAACCTCTGAGCTCTAAGCTCATGACAACCCCAAACTCAAACCAATCCACCACAACGCCCGGTGCTCCATCCTTTGCGCACTTCGCGAAGGGTGGGGCATCGCGCAACGCACGACCGCTCTCCCCACCCCACCTCAGAACTGTCATCCCGAGCCGGGTGCCCCGCGTCCGATCTCGGACCCGGGCATCGCGGAATCGTCTGATGGCGTTAAGCCGACTTATCAGGACTGATCACTGCTTCTGATTTGAATGGACGGGAGGGCCACCATTTTGAGATCGGGAATAGGGGTAACTCATCGCTTACTGGAGAGTGGCAAGAAACGCATTCATCTCGTTGACGACCTGGGTTTCGTTGCTGAGATACACATAGTGGTCCGCATTGGGGATGAGCACGATGCGTGCGGTCGGTACGCCCTCGCGGAAAGCCTCTGCCCAGCGGGTGCAACGCGCTTTATCGTCTGCGATCAAAGCGGTTTTGCGGTCGCCATCCGGTACGCGGTCCCAGTTGTGCGGACAGGCGTAGATGGCAAGGGTGGCGACGGGAATGTTCGTGTACTTCTGGGCGCCGAAGTTGAGCGCGGCGTTGATCGGCGAGCGTGGCGGCAATGGAGGCAGATTTGCGACCTCTGCATTGCTCTGATGAAGGACGGCCTCGAACCTTGCGACGGCCGTTTCGAGTTCCAGTAACCTCTTTTTCTCATCGACTCCACCGGCTTCGATCTCGTCGATACGCCTTTTGATCTCGTTCATCTCCATCTCAAGCGACGGGTGTGCCGGGTCATAGAAGGCAAAAGTGGTTGCGGCATCGAGGTAAATGAGCCCCGAAACTTTCTCCGGAAAGCGGCTGCCGATGGAACTGAGTTCCTGGCCCGCCAGGGAGTGTCCTGCAAGCACAGGACGCTCGATGTGAAGCGCCTTCATCACAGCTAGAACGTCATCCCCGAGGTGATCTGCCGAATAATTGCCGTTGGCCGGAATGGGTTTGCTCGACGCGCCAAAGCCCCTGCGCGTGATGCCATAGACATGGTGTCGTGCGGTAAATTGCGGGGCAAACCCGTCAAAGCGATGGGCCGTATCTCCGGACCCCGCCAGAAAGACGAGCGATGTGCCAGAACCGCCCCAATCCAATACTTCAAGCTGAACGCCCGGTTCGATAGAGACCAACTGAAGTCGATGAGGAGAGGAGTCGGTCTGAGCGATTGCATGCACCAAAGACAGGAGTAAAGCGCCCAAGACAAAAGAAAACCTTCGTCGGTTATGCACGAGAACCTCCCAGAAACGTAGTCGCAACCACTATTCCGTAGCGAACGAATATTAGTAACGATAAACGCTCTTCTCGTCACCTACCGCAGTTCCCCTACGGCTTCCCCAACGCCCTCAAATACAAGTAATAAAACTCCACCC
>CAZZYB010000240.1:0-6419 GCA_964658125.1 uncultured Acetobacteraceae bacterium
CTTCAACAACCGAATCACCCCCATCGGCGCCGCCTTCGAGTGCGCCGACACATCGGTACGCGCATGAATCGCCGCCCGATGATCCCTGTAATACGAGAACGCGCGCAGCATCATCTCCTCATTCGTCAGCGTAGGCACCCACCCCAACTCGCTGCGAATGCGCGTCGTATCGAAGACAAAATTTTCCGCAATCATCCGATAGTGATACGGCCCCAGCGGCGAAACATTCAGCTTGTGCGCCAGCTTCATTGCGGCAATCGTCGGAGCCTTCGGCAGCGACGCCACGCGCGACTTGCTTCCCGCCTCCGCGATCACGCGCTCATACATTCCGCGCATGGTCGGCACGTGGTCCGAGCCGATGTGAAACAGCCGCGTCTCCCCGAAATCCAGGCACTGCAAACAAGCCGTCGCGAGGTCCTGCGCATAGATGAACTGATAGCGATTCGACCCGTCTCCGACGACCCAGACCTTCTTGCCATCATCGATAAATTCAAACAGGATCGCCAGCAGCCCCAGCCTTCCGCTGTCCATGATCGTCGGGCACCGCAGCGTTACCACCTGCATCTCCGGACGCTCCGCCACCAGTGCCTCCAGCTGATGTTCACCGGCGAGCTTCGACCGCCCATAGAGCTCGATCGGCGCGGGCACATCGGCCTCCGTCACCTCATGCCCCAGGTCCTCGCCCCAGAGACAGTTGCTCGAAATGAACACGAACTTCAGCACACCCGCGGCCAGCGCAGCCTCCGCCACCATCCGCGTTCCATCGACGTTCGAAGTCCACAGCAGCTTGTCGTCCTGAACATCGTGCGCTAGCATCGCCGCGCAGTGAAACACCGCCACAAACCGATGCTCCGCAAACGTCCGCGCCAGTAACTCCGCATCGCGAATGTCACCTTGGATACTCGTCAGCGCAGGGCCGGAATCTTCATCGCGCACCAGGTCAATATTCGTGACAGCAAACCCCTCCGAGAGCAGCCTCCGCTTCAGCAAGCCGCCAAAAAACCCCGAGGCTCCCGTAACCAGAACTTCCTTCATACCTTCGCCTTCTTCGCCTGTGTCGACCGAAACAGATAGACCGCCAGCACCGCAATCAACGGCTCTAGCGGATGCCGGAACCGCGCCTGCACCGTCACCAGATAGTACGGCAGCGGCACCAGCAGAAACGCAATCGCCATCAATCCAGCTCCCGGCACCCGCCGCTTCAGCGCCAATCCCAACCCGAGCAATCCGCACAGACTCAAAAACGCATAACTCAGATCCCGCAGATAGGCCTGCACCGCATGCTTATCGACAGGCTGCGGCGTGTCATCCCAGAAGAACAAAAAACGGTCCAGCGTATAGCGCCAGAACTGCCCCGGGTTCGCGCGAATCCGCGTCATCGCCATCGCCCCGCGCTCGTGCGAATAAGCCACTTCGCCCATCGCCGCAAAGCGCTTGAACTGCGGATCACCGGCCCAGAGCGGAATCGAAGTCCCCCAAGGCATCGCATCGTGCGATGGCAGTGTGGACTCGTACAGCTCCGCCCCGAAGTTCGTTCGCGTCGGCACAAACGCATGCATCACCCGCGCATTGCGCTCGATCCACGGAGACATCACGGCAGCCAGCGCCAAGCAAGCCAGCACCGCTCCGGCTGCAGGCTTCAACAGCGTCTTAGTAGTCCACAGCCACGGCCAGAGCACCCACACCAGCATCGCCGGAAAGCACACCAGCAGCGACGCGTTCGACAGCGCCACGAAACCCCACAACGCTCCAAACGCCACCCAAAGCACCGGACTCTGCGTGCGTAGCTCTCGGCGCCGCCGATCCGCCTTCGACCCCACGCGAGCCTCTCCACTATTCACCCGCGCAATCGCAATCACCGGCGTCTCGGCTCGCAGCCCCACAGCCTGCGCCCGCAACCGCAACGCGAACACAATCGTCCACGTAAACAGGCAGGTCGACAGCGACATCTCCCATATCCAGTGAATTGCATACTGCAGCGCCGCCGGATACACCGCCCAAAGCCACGCCGACCACATCGCCACGGGCTGCGCAGCCTTCGCGCCGCGCCGCGCGATCCGGTGTGCATCGAAGCACCTCGCCGCAATCTCATACACCGCCGGCGCAATTGCCGCCGAAAAAATACTATTGCAGACCAACAAGAATAGCGCCGCCGCGTTCGTGTAAATTCCGAACACCTTGAAGGCCCCAGCCATCAGCAGCGGATACAGCGGAGGCACCCAGGCGGTAGGTCCCGAGTGGCCATTGAATGGGTCGGCAAATCCATGGGCCAGCGCCAGCGACCGCGCAATTCTCCCCATCTCAAAGCCGAATTTGAAGTGGTCGTCGGCCAGCGGCACGCGATACGTGTGCCCGATCACGATGCACGCGACGCGCAAGCCAAGCGCGACCCAGAAGATTACCCACGGCGCGCGGTATCTGTTTCTCGGAGCACGCGTCATGGCGCGCTCTCCTTGCGAACATATAGCTGATACGAAAACGGCACTGCCGGATGTCTCCACCAGCCCAGCGTATGCGGGGGTGTTCGCTGCGCCGCCAGCGTGTATTCGCTGTCGAGATACTGCTGAAACTCCGGCCACCGCGCCACCTTTGCGAAGTTCCGCTCCGTCGTAAAGCACTGCTGATCCGTCACCACGTACACCTGCGGCGGATTGCGATGGATCGCCGCCCAGAAGTCGTCGCGATACTTCAAACTCACCGGGGTCTGCGCCGGCTGAAACATGTAGCAGTCGTACATGAAACCGGTGGCCTGCAACAGCTTCATGCTGTAAAGCGTGTTCTCACACTCGGCCGCCATCTCGAAGCACTGCACCTTGCCATTGAGCTTCGCGCCGCCGAGCTGCTTCAAATCAGCCGTCAGCATCTGTTGAAACTCCTGGTCACGCCAGTCATAGTGTTTCGCAATCACCGCCGAAGCCGGCGCCAGGTAAAGCGATCCCGCCAGCAACCCAAACACGGCAACCTTGCGCTTCCATCCCGCCGCGCGCAGCATCCCCACCAGCAGCATCCCGCAAAGCAGCAGCAGAAAAGCCTCCACCGGATAGCGGTGATACGGAAACCCCTTACCCTGAATGATGTACGACATCGCCCCAATCACAATGCACGCCAGCACAACCTGCCCTTCCCACCGCCGCCACGTCTTGTCCACCGCCATCAACACAAGCGCCGGAACCGCGACCGCCAGCAGTACCGAAGGAAAGCTGCCCAACACCAGCACCCACAAAGCAGGGCGTCCCAGCGAGGCATGGTAGGCGCCAATGCCCCGCATCACCCCAACGAACGCCTCCAGCGCACCGCGCCGCGCCAGGTACTCCCCGCACACCAGCAGCGGGATCGCGAACCCCGCCACAGCCGCCCCTACATAGCCTCTCCCTAGCTTCAGTCTCCGCACCTGCCACCACAGCAGCACCACAAGCACAGCCCCAAACAGCTGCCCCGACGGCTTGATCGTAGCCGCCGCCCCCGCGAACAACCCAAACAATCCCGCCGCCCACACCCTCTGCCGCCTCACCGCGGACAGCAGCCATGCCACCGCGATCACCGCCAGCGCCGTCATCATCAAATCCCGCTGTCCCGTATGCGTCGGCCCGTCGCGAAAGTGAATCAGCGCAAACATCGCCCCGCCAAAGAACCCTGCCAGCCAGTCCATGGGCCACGTAATCGCGACCATGGCCGCCAGGATCGCCGCGACCAACCCAAAGTCGAACACCCGCCAACCCACCGCACCGGGCCCCAGCCAGTGAATCGCCGCCCATTGCAGCGCATAGGTCCCCGGCATGTCCATCTCAACAATGTCCTTATACGGAACCCGGCCATGGTCGATCTGAAAGACCACATAATGCAGCAGCGGAGCATCCCCCACGACCGGCCATTGCCGCGTCCAAGCCACCCCCAGCGCCACCGACACCGTCAGCGCCGCCACAACCACCATCCGCAGCACCGGCCCCGCCCACCACGGCGGGGTTTCACTTCGATTCTGGGACACTTCAGAGGCCATGGCTGCCCTTCGATTCTAGCTGCCGGTTGACCCCGAACCCAGTTCCCCGATAAAATCATGAAGTTTGGCAAATGCAGTCGGTGTGTCCGATTGCAGGGCCGGTTGGGTGGCGCAGGACGTTGCAGCCTCCAGCGCCGGACCGGGCGAGCCGCCCTCTGGACAAGACATTCAGCACTGAGGAAATGCGAGCGTGGCAGTCTGCGCTCTGCAACGAGGTTTCAAGCAATGTACGCAGTCATTCGCACCGGTGGTAAGCAGTACCGCGTCGCCCCAGGCGACACCGTCCGCATCGAGAAGTCCGAGCACGAGAACGGCAACATCGAGTTCTCCGAAATCATCGCCGTCTCCGGCGAAGAGGGCAAGTTCGAGCAGGACCTCGGCGGCGCCAAGGTGCTCGCTTCAGTCGTTTCCGAAGGCCGCGGCGACAAAATCCTCGTCTTCCACTTCAAGCGCAAGAAGCAGTACAAGAAGATGCAGGGCCACCGCCAGAGCTTCGTCGAAGTAAAAATCAACGAGATCGTGGTCGGCGGTAAGAGCTTCAAGGCCGAAGCCAAGTAACTCAGATTTGTCATCCTTCGCGCAGCGGAGGATCTGCTTCACCAAATTTTTGCAGCGCCACGAAGGCGCGAAAGAGGAACATCAGTGGCACATAAAAAAGGACTAGGCTCTTCCAAAAACGGCCGCGACTCAAACGCCCAGCGACTCGGCGTCAAGCGCTTCGGCGGTGAAACCGTCACCGGCGGCTCCATCCTCGTACGCCAGCGCGGCACACCGCACAAGCCCGGCCTCAACGTCGGCCGCGGCTCCGACGACACCCTCTACGCCAAGGTCTCCGGCGTCGTAAAGTTCCAGGATCGCGGACAAAAGGGACGCTTTGTCTCCATCATCCCTGCCCTAGCTGCCGCCGAAACCGTCGCTGCATAGTTTCGAAATGAATCTACGAAAGCCTCGCTGCGGCGGGGCTTTCGTGCGTCCCGGCTAATTCATCCATCGCTTGTCATTGGGATCCCTCGGGTTGCCATCCGGGTCCACATACCGCCCACTCGGGTCGAGGCTCACATCCTTGCCCTGCTTCCGCATATACACGGTGAACTTTTTCGCCGCACGCCGCCGCTTGGCCCGATAGTAAGAATTTCGTAGACCGAACCAGCCCTCCGAAGCCGCGTACTGCAAACCTCTGCGCGGTGCCAGCCGCAGATACAGAAACCCACACAGCGCCACACACAACGCCGTCACCGCTCCAAACGAATCCCGCGAAAATATCGCACTCGCCATATAAAACAGCAGGAATATCGCGACCAGGTGCTTGGCCTTCACCTTCAGCACAAAGTACAACCGCATCTCCGCCTCGGGATTCATCCGCGCAAACGCAAGCAGCAACGCCAGCGACAGGGGCCATAACCCAAACACCGAGTTATACCTCCCCAGCCCCGGTATATGCGCGAACGTCAGCAGCGAGGCCAGCAGACCGCCGCCGACAGCCGAAACCAGCGCATACTCGCCTAGCCAGCGGCCGCCGCGCTCATCCTCCAACGCCGCCCCAAAGAACCACACCGTCAGCAGCGCAAACGCCGTGCTGAGCAATCCCTGGGCGAGAAAGCCGTAGGTCAAAAACTGCCACGGCATGCGATGAAACGCCACCCACGGGGTCAGGATAAACAGCATCGTCCCAGCCGGCGGCGCGGGGTGCAGCATGTCGAGCACCATCACCGCGAAATAAGCGATGATCCCCGCCAGCACCAGCCTCCGCGTCATACCGCGAAACGCGGGCAGCGCCAACATGATCGGTCCATTCGAACGAAAAGCCATACTCAACTATCTTACGGCTACGAGTTGTCAGTTCTTAGTTCATAGTTGGCTGCGGCGTTTTGACTGACAACTGAGAACTAACAACTAACAACCCCTACGACCTTCCCGGCAGCGGCGGCACGGCCAGCGACCGATGCCCCGCAGCATCCACCGCCCGCACCCCAAACAGCACATTGTCCTTGGACACATTCAGCTTCAGCGTCAGCGCCGTTCCCGCGCTCTGCGCATGGCTCCAGAGCATCTCCGTAGACTCGCGCCACACCACCTCATACGTCGTCCCCGCAGGAGCAAACGCCGGTGCCTCCCACGTCAGTTCCGAGTTATTATCGAGCGCCCGCGTCAGCACCTTCACATTGCGCGGAACGCTCGGCGCGGACGCCAGCGTAGCCAGCGTCGCCGCATTCAACCGCGCCACATTCGCCACATAATCAAAGTCGACAAACTTCAGCAGATCGCCATATTCGACACCGTTCTCCGTGCGCAGCTTCTGGTGCTGATGATCGAAGTTCTCGCGCCACTCCGTAAACCGGATCGCGGCAAACCCCTCACCGTTGAAGCTCGTATGATCGCCCCCGCGCAGGTAACGATCGCGCCGCAAAATGAGCACCGGATG